>DASPUC010000034.1 GCA_035623075.1 Nitrospiraceae bacterium
CATCACCGAACAAACTACGGGATGAACTGTTGGATCGGGAACTGTTTGATACACTCTGGGAGGTGAAGGTGCTCGTGGAGCGCTGGCGGCAGACCTACAACCGGATTCGGCCCCACAGCGCCCTGGGCTATCGTCCGCCGGTACCGGAAGCCATCGCGCCACGGTGCGCGTGAGTCACATTGCAAGTGGTACAACTACAGGGGGCAGGTCAATCTACCCCAACATCTCCCTGTACTATTATTGGAACGATAAAGGCAGCGGGACGATGCGATGATGTTCGGTTGAGCGCTCTGTCAAATCCTTCTCTTGACCTCCTCCAGCGGTCGTTGCAGCAATAAGATGGGTCGATATATCACGGACTTGCGGGCCAGGACTAACGCCTGACGAGGCTCGCTTGTAACCTTCCCGAACCTCACCGCGACTAGCAAATAGAAGGAAAAGCAGCGGTCACAGTTTTGTCCTATATTAACCTGATGAAGGAGGACACCATGAGACGGAGTACGTTGTTGATTCTTGGCCTTGGGTTGGCGAGCGCACTCATTACTGCACCGATGGTGCGTGCCGATGATGGAGCCCGCTGTTCCGGCGGCAAAGCCCACATGATGTCGCATCATGGTGGACATAGACATGGCAGTATGACCACTCACCTGCTCCGGCACCTCTTGAAAAACAAGCAGGAACTTGGTCTTACCGATGAACAGGTCACGAAACTCCGTGCCGTCGCGCTCGATGCGGATCGAGCCCGTATCCGCGCAAAAGCCGAGGTGAAGGTCAGCGAACGGGAATTGCGCGCACTGTTGTGGGATGAAAAGACCCCCCTTCCCGCGATCGAAGCGAAGGTAAAGGAAAAGGAATCGTTCGACGCCACCGTCCGGATCATCGGCATCAGGGCCGGACGGGAGCTCATGGGCGTCCTGACACCGGAGCAAAAGGAGAAACAGAAGGCCTTGTGGCAGCAATACCGGCACCGGGATGGGGGTCATATGATGAAGGCTGAAACGGATGACTCCTCGAACGAAGCTAGTGAAATGGAAGCCGGCTTCAATGCTTCCGAGGTCGAGGTGAGCGAAGTGGAGGGTGGACCGTCGGCCGGGTAACCTTGCGATCCGACTCACGTTCGACAAGACATCGTACGATGGTATGATGAGCGACAGCTCTCTTGGGACGTGTATAGTAGGTGTGCCAGGAATGCACTTGCCGATGGCCGATGAGTCGTTAACGGATCTCTCACGGGCCTCAGAAGACAGCGCTCTCATCCGGCGGATCATCGGAGGGGAGACCGACCGATTTTCAGATGTTATCAGTCGATACCAACGTCACGTGATTCGCATCGTCAGTCGGCGGGTGCCCGCGGATCACGTCGAAGAGATCGTTCACGATGTGTTTGTCAAGGCGTATTTCGGGTTGGCGCAGTTTTCGGACTCGGTCTCCTTTGATCACTGGCTGGCCGGTATTGCCGTCCGAACGTGCTACGATTTCTGGAGGGCAAAAAAACGCGAAGAGCTGCCGGTCAGTACGCTCACCGAGGAGCACCATCGATGGATTGAGCACGCGCTGGCCGCTCGGTCAAATGATCAGTTTCGCGACCAAGCGCGAAAGCAAGAGGCGGCGGAGATCCTGGAATGGGCGCTCAGACAGTTGTCACCGGAGAATCGAGCTGTGCTGACCTTGGTCCATCTCGACGGTCATTCAGTGCGTGAGGCGGCACACCTGTTGGGATGGAGTGTGGTCAACGTGAAAGTACGAGCGCATCGTGCCCGGCGGGCACTTCGCAAAATCCTGAGCGCCACCTCACGAGGGAGCACATAAATGGGACATCGTGATGACGAGATCCAAAGGCTTGAGCGCACCCTGACCGAATCCTATCGGTCTCAGCCGGACCTCCCGATCGGCGCTGTCGATGTGACGCAGAACGTCATGCGAGCCATTCGCCAATCGACCAACAGCAACGCTCGGTGGATCCCGACCGTCTCGCTCGATCAGCTCGTCTGGCGGACAGCGACGATCACAGCCGCGGTAGTGCTGGTTGCGATGGTCCTCACCGTCCAGATGTTTGGGTCTCCTGCGGGAGAGAGCGCGGGGTTGTTGGCTGAGGAGTTCGACTCGAGCCCGTTATTCATGGATTACTGAAGCGGGAGGAGCTTACCATGTCACGACTCAGATTATGGGCGGGCCTGATCGTCCTGTTTGCCGCCGGTGTTTTGACCGGCATCCTCGGGACCCTTCTCTACGTTGACACCGAGCGGACGCAACGTGGAGATCGAGGCCCGGTCGCCCAACACGAACGGATCATGAAGCGGCTCACGCAGGAGCTGTCACTCACCGCGCAACAGCAAACGGAGATCGATCCGATCGTGACTTGGGCTCATCTGGCGATTCTCGAGTTGCGGTTTTCGCATCAGGTTGAAATAGAGGACATCCTGACCAAAGGAATGACGGACATGAAAGCGAAGCTGTCTTCGGCCCAGCAGTCGGACTTGGACAGGATGTATGCGGGGCTGCAACAACGCTGGCAGACTTCCCGCGACTATCTGGCGGCGAAGAAAAAGGAAATAGCGCCGTAGTAGGGTTGCCTGACCGGCGGCGAGCGTGCAGATAAGAAGGACCACATGCCAGAATCCCTTGGCTTTGCGACGACACTGAAACGATGGGTGATCGGGCTCTCTGCAGCCTGCCTCCTCGCCTTGGCCGGGTATGCCCTTCTGGCGAAGTCGGGCGAGGAACCGTCACGCGCCGGCCAGACCCCGAGCGGAGCACGTGCTCTGCCTGTGACGGTGGCTTCGGCTCGAACGGGTGACATCGGCATCTACCTCAACGGGCTCGGTTCGGTAGTGCCGCTGAACACCGTCAATGTGAAGAGCCGAGTCGATGGCCAACTCATGAATGTGCTGTTTCAAGAAGGGCAGATCGTCCGCAGCGGCGAGTTGTTGGCGCAGATCGACCCGCGACCGTTTGAAGTGCAATTGGAACAGGCCGAGGGACAGATGGCACGCGACCAGGCGCAGTTGAAGAACGCCCGGCTCGACCTGGAACGATACAAAGGGCTGTACAAACAGGACTTCATTCCCAAGCAACAACTGGACACCCAGGACGCGATGGTGCGCCAGCTGGAAGGCATCGTGAAGGCCGACCAAAGCCAGATCGACAATGCCAAATTGCAGCTGATCTACAGCCGCATCACGGCGCCGATCAGCGGACGGGTGGGATTGCGGCTCGTGGATCCCGGGAACATGGTTCGCGCCAACGACACGAATGGTCTCCTGGTCATCACACAACTCACGCCGATTACCGTCATCTTCACCATTCCGGAGGACAATTTGCCTGCGGTTCTTGAACGGCTCAAAGCGGGTCAACAGCCGACCGTCGACGCGTTCGACCGGGAGCAAAAGAAAAAACTGGCCTCCGGTACCCTGCTCACAGTCGATAATCAGATCGATCCCAACACCGGCACCGTTCGGCTCAAGGCAGTGTTTCCGAACGAGGACAGCGCCCTGTTCCCCAATCAATTCGTCAATGCGCGCCTGTTGTTGGAGGTAAAACATGGCGTCACCATCGTGCCCTCCGCTGCGATTCAACGGGGAACAAAGGGCACGTTCGTCTATGTGGTGAATGATGATCGGACGGTCGCTGTTCGAACCGTCGCTATTGGCACGACTCATGGCGAGGAGGCATCGATAAGTTCGGGGCTCGCCCCCAACGAATTGGTCGTCGTGGATGGCACCGAGAAACTGCGCGAAGGCAGCAAGGTCGATGTTCGGAACCAGAATGATCAGCCTGCGAAAGGATCCGACGTTCCGCCGGCTGACCTTGAAAGGCCGCCGCGAGGAAGACGATCGTGAATCCATCCCGCCTGTTCATCATGCGGCCGGTGGCGACCGCTTTATCGATGGTCGCCATTCTGCTGGCTGGTGTGTTGGCCTACCGTCAGTTGCCAGTCTCCGCCCTACCCCAGATCGATTATCCGACCATCCAAGTCCTGACGTTCTACCCCGGCGCCAGTCCCGACGTCATGGCCTCGTCCGTCACGGCGCCGCTCGAGCGACAGTTCGGGCAGATGCCCGGCCTGAATCAGATGACCTCGACCAGTTCCGGCGGCAGTTCGGTCATCACATTGCAATTCAGCCTCGACCTGAGCCTGGATGTCGCCGAACAACAGGTACAGGCCGCGATCAACGCATCTTCCACGTTCCTCCCGCGCGATCTTCCGAACCCGCCGGTCTATAACAAGGTTAATCCAGCCGATGCGCCGATCCTGACGCTGGCTCTGACGTCGAGCACGTTGCCCCTGCCACAAGTGGAAGATCTGGCGGAGACGCGATTTGCGCAAAAAATCTCCCAGCTTTCCGGCGTCGGGCTCGTCAGCATCAGCGGCGGCCAGCGACCGGCCGTCCGCATTCGGGCGAATCCCCGAGCATTATCGGCGTACGGGCTCACCTTGGAGGATGTGCGCGCGACCGTGGCTGCGGCCAACGTCAATCAAGCCAAAGGGGCCTTTGACGGGCCGCGAAGGGCCTCCATCATCAATGCAACCGACCAATTGCTGTCGAGCCGCGATTATCAGCCGTTGATCGTTGCCTATCGCAACGGCGCGCCCGTCCACTTGTCCGACGTCGCTGACGTTGTTGACGATGTGGAAAACTTCAGGCAGGCAGCCTGGATGAACGAGACACCGGCCGTTCTCATCAATATCCAACGGCAGCCGGGAGCGAACGTCATCGAAGTGGCAGACCGCATCAAAAACCTGCTGCCTCAACTCCAGAGCGCGCTGCCGTCCTCCGTGCAAGTCACGGTGCTGACCGACCGGACCACTTCCATTCGAGCCTCGGTGCGCGACGTGCAGTTTGAGCTGATGCTCGCCGTGGCACTCGTCATCATGGTCATTTTTCTCTTCCTGCGCACACTATCGGCGACCGTGATTCCCGCGGCGGCAGTGCCCTTGTCGATCGTGGGGACATTCGGCGCAATGTACCTGATGGGGTTCAGCCTCAACAACCTGACGTTGATGGCACTCACGATCTCGACGGGCTTTGTCGTGGACGACGCGATCGTCATGATCGAAAACATCTCGCGGTACATCGAGCGGGGCGACTCGCCGCTCCAGGCCGCACTCAAGGGATCACAACAAATTGCGTTCACCATTCTTTCGCTGTCGATCTCGCTCATCGCGGTGCTCATCCCGCTTCTCTTCATGGGTGACGTGGTGGGCCGGCTGTTCCGCGAGTTCGCGGTTACGCTGAGCTTTACGATCGTCATATCGGCGATCGTCTCACTCACATTGACGCCGATGATGTGCGCCAGACTGCTCCGCTACCGGCGTGAAGTGGACCAGGGAACGTTTTACCGTTGGTCTCAAGAGGTCTTCGATCGGGTGATCGCGGCCTACGGCAGGACACTGCGGTGGGTCTTACATCGTCAATCTGCGACCCTGGCGGTCGCGGTCGGGACGCTCCTGTTCACCATCCTGCTGTATATCGTCGTGCCCAAAGGCTTCTTTCCTGTGCAGGATACAGGCGTGATCCTGGGCATTTCCGAAGCGGCCCAATCGATCTCGTTTACCGCGATGGTTGAGCGTCAACAGGCGTTGTCCGCCGCCATCCTCACGGATCCAGCCGTCGCTAGCCTGTCGTCTTTTATCGGTGTGGACGGAACCAACATTACACTCAACAGCGGACGCATCCAGATCAATCTGAAGCCTTTGGCTGAACGCAGGATCAGCGCGCAGGAGGTGATCGGCCGCCTGCAGCCCCAGGTAGCCGGCGTTGACGGCATCACCTTGTTTCTCCAACCGATGCAGGATCTCACGGTCGAGGATCGGGTCAGCCGTACGCAGTACCAATATACGCTGGAAGACGCGGATCCGGAGGAGCTGAGTCGATGGGCTCCCACGCTCGTTGAAGCATTGCAGGCCCTGCCCGAATTGCGAGACGTGAGTAGCGATCAACAGGACCAGGGACTTGCCTCTTTGTTGGTCATCGATCGCAGCACAGCCTCTCGGCTCGGCATCACGCCCCAACTGATTGTCGATACGCTCTACGACGCGTTCGGACAGAGGCAGGTATCCACGATGTTCACGCAGTTGAACCAATATCGCGTCGTGCTCGAAGTGATGCCGGAGTTCCAGAGCGGGCCGCACGCGCTCCAGTTTCTCGATATCCGGTCGCTGACCGGCGGGCAGGTTCCGCTGAACGTGTTTACCCAGTTCTCCGAGACGACCACCCCCCTGGCCATCAGCCGGCAGGGACAGTTTCCCGCCGTCACGTTGTCGTTCAATCTCGCGCCGGGGAAATCCCTGGGTGACGCCGTGACGGCTATCGAACAGGCAGCACAAGCCATCGGCCTGCCGGCGAGCATCAGGGGGAGTTTTCAAGGGACCGCCCAGGCGTTTCAAAATTCCCTGGCGAACGAAACCTGGCTGATTCTCGCAGCCCTCGTCACCGTCTACATTGTGCTGGGCATCCTGTATGAGAGCTATATCCACCCGCTCACGATCTTGTCCACGCTCCCGTCTGCGGGCGTCGGTGCGCTGCTGGCCTTGATGCTGTTCCGCACCGACTTCAGTGTGATTGCGTTGATCGGCATCATTCTGTTGATCGGAATCGTAAAAAAGAACGCAATCATGATGATCGACTTCGCGCTCGACGCGGAACGCAAAGAAGGCAAACAGCCGGAAGAAGCGATCTACGAAGCCTGCCTCTTGCGCTTCCGGCCGATCATGATGACGACGATGGCCGCGCTGCTCGGGGCGCTGCCGCTGGCGATCGGCTCGGGGGTCGGCTCGGAACTGCGGCATCCGCTCGGGATCGCCATCATCGGCGGGCTGATTCTAAGCCAGGTGTTGACGCTGTACACCACGCCGGTCGTCTATTTGGCCTTCGATCGGCTCGCGCGTCGCGTCAGCTCCCGTCAGTCGTCGACTCTGGATACCGAGGCGTTGACCCCCGGTACGTTATGAACATTTCCGCGCCGTTCATCCACCGTCCGGTCGCCACGACCCTGCTGACCATTGGCGTTACGCTCGTCGGCATCGTGGCGTTTCGATTTCTCCCTGTCGCTGCGCTTCCTCAGGTGGAGTTTCCGACCATCAACGTGTCCGCCACGCTGCCGGGCGGAAGCCCGGAAACCATGGCCACCTCTGTGGCGGCCCCGCTCGAACACCAGTTCACGCGCATTGCCGGTGTGACGGAGATGACGTCCACCAGTATGCTCGGCTCTTCCAATATCACACTGCAATTCGAACTGAGTCGTGACATTGACGGCGCCGCTCGAGACGTCCAGGCCGCAATCGTGGCCGCGAGAGGCGATCTGCCGGCCAACCTGCCGAACAGACCCACGTATCGCAAGATCAACCCGGCCGATGCGCCGATTCTCATCCTGTCGCTGACCTCGGACATCGTCAGCCGGGGCCGGATGTACGATGTGGCATCGAGCATCCTCCAGCAGAAGCTGTCGCAGGTCGACGGCGTAGGCCAGGTGACCGTGGGAGGAGGCTCGCTGCCCGCCGTGCGTGTTGATCTGAATCCCACGGCACTGAACAAATACGGGATCGGACTGGGCGACGTCCGCCAGATGCTGAGCAACACGAATGTGAACCGTCCGAAGGGTCAACTTGCCAATGAAACACGCACGTGGGAGATCAGAACAAACGATCAGCTTCACGACGCAGAGGACTACCTGCCATTGATCGTGAGCTACCGGGAGGGACGGGCCGTACGGCTGTCGGATGTCGCGGCCGTAGAGCAGTCGGTCGAGGATCTCCGGACGACAGGGTTGTCGAACGGGATCCCGGCGGTCCTCATCATTATCAACCGGCAGCCGGGTGCGAATATCATCGAGACCGTTGACCGTGTGCGAGCATTGCTTCCGCAGCTGGAAGCATCCATCCCCGGCAGCATGACCCTCTCGGTCGTGGTCGACCGGACCCCAGTCATTCGCGCATCGCTCCACGACGTCGAACGGACGCTCGCGATCTCCGTGCTCCTCGTGATCCTGGTAGTCTTCCTGTTTCTTCGGGACGTTCGCGCCACGCTCATTCCCTGCGTAGCGGTACCGGTTTCTCTGATCAGCACGTTCGGGGTGATGTATCTCTTCGGGTATAGCTTGGACAATCTTTCCCTGATGGCGCTGACGATTGCGACTGGATTCGTGGTGGACGACGCGATCGTGGTTTTAGAAAACATCAGCCGCTACCGCGAAGAGGGCATGGCGCCGTTTCAGGCTGCGCTGCGCGGCGCGCGCGAGATCACGTTCACCGTTTTGTCGATGACCTTGTCGCTGGTCGCGGTGTTTGTTCCCATCCTCTTCATGGGCGGCATGATGGGCCGGTTGTTCAGGGAATTCGCGGTCACACTCTCCGTGGCGATTCTCGTCTCACTCGTCGTGTCACTGACCACGACCCCCATGATGTGCGCGCGGGTGCTGAAGTCCGAACAGGGCCGGACTCACGGACGGTGGTATCGGTTCAGCGAGCGGTTCTTCGAGGGCATGCGCGGTGGATATGCCCGGAGTCTCGCGTGGGTGCTACGCCATCCGCGGAGCATGTTGGCGCTCACGCTGGCGACCATGGCTGTGAGCGTCTATCTCTATACCGCTGTCCCCAAAGGATTTTTCCCCCAGCAGGACACCGGGCGCATGTTCGGGAATATTCAGGCCGCACAGGATATTTCGTTTCAAGCGATGCGCCAGAAGCTGACGGAAGTGGTGGACATTATCAAGAGCGATCCGGCGGTCGATACGGTCACAGGGTTCAGCGGCGGAGGCGTGAGCGGTCAAACAAATACCGGCCGGATGTTCATCGCGTTGAAACCGCTTCAAGAGCGACAGATGAGCGTGGACCAGGTGATGGCCCGGCTGCGCCCCAAGCTGGCCAAGGTGCCCGGCGCACCGACGGTGCTCCAGGCGATTCAGGACCTGCGTATCGGCGGCCGGGCAAGCAGCGCGCAGTACCAATACACGCTCCAAAGCGTGGACCTGGCCGAATTGAACACGTGGGCGCCCCGGGTGGAACGTCAATTGCGTACGCTGAGCGAAATTGTGGACGTGAACAGCGATCAACAAGACAAGGGGCTCCAGTCGCTGGTCGTCTTCGATCGCAGCACGGCCTCGCGACTCGGCCTCAGTCCGCAGCTCATCGATGACACCCTTTATGATGCCTTCGGTCAGCGCCAGGTCTCCATCCTCTATACGCCGTTCAATCAGTACCACGTCGTGATGGAAGTCGCCCCGCAATACTGGCAGAGCCCCTCCACACTCCAGGAAATCTATGTGCGGTCCCCCACAGGAGCGCAAGTGCCGCTGAGTGCGGTGGCGCGCTACGAACCCACGAACACGTTGCTGCTGGTCAACCATCAGGGGCAATTTCCCGGCGTGACGCTGTCGTTTAACATGGCGCCAGGCGTGTCGCTGGGCGATGCGGTGAAGGCCATTGAAAAATCCACGCGGGAGATCGGCTTACCAGCCGGCGTCCATGGCAGTTTTCAGGGCACGGCCAAAGCCTTTCAGGCGTCGGTGCAGAACCAGCCGTTGCTCATCCTTGCCGCGCTCATCACGGTCTATATTGTCTTGGGGATTCTCTACGAAAGTTACGTCCATCCGGTGACGATTCTGTCGACACTGCCGTCTGCCGGCGTGGGAGCGCTGCTCGCACTGCTCCTCTTTAAGACGGAGCTGAGCATGATCGCACTCATCGGGATCATCCTGCTGATCGGGATCGTGAAAAAGAACGCCATTATGATGATCGATTTCGCCCTGGACGCGGAACGAAAAGACGGCAAACGGCCGGAGCAAGCGATCTATGAAGCCTGCCTGTTACGCTTCAGACCAATCATGATGACGACGATGGCAGCGCTGTTCGGCGCCTTGCCGTTGGCGCTCGGAACGGGAGTGGGCTCGGAACTGCGTCGGCCGCTCGGCATCGCCATCGTCGGCGGGTTGCTCGTCAGTCAGTTGCTCACCCTCTATACGACGCCGGTCGTGTACCTTTATCTTGATCGAGTGCGCCTGCGTTTCTTACGAATGCATCCGAGGGCGGTGGAAGCCAGGCCGCTGCCCCAATAAGATCCAGCCCCAGACCGTGCGTAGCGGCGACGGAAGATATGATCCTGTGGTAGGCTTACTCAAGGTGGTGGTGAGGTATGATCGCAAGGACTAAGCGTATCGGGCTCGCTCTGAGCAGCCTTCTCATGATCGTCGGCTGCTCCACGACGCCGGCTCCCGGAACAAACCCTGATACCGTACGACAACATGCAGACAAAGCGTTTCAACAACTGAGAGTGGAAGAACACCCGCAGGAACAAGGCGCCTCTCCTTCCGCTCAGCCGATTTCAAAGGTCGAGGATACCACATCCCCACCGGCAGCGGTCGCCCCAAAAGACGTGCAGATTCCGCCCGCCGAGGTCGGCCCATCCGACGGCGAGTACGTCCGCGCGACAGGATACGGCAATCTCACAAAGGGGCTCTACCTCTGTCAGCATTCGGCCGACCTGGCTGCGCGTGTTGAGCTCTCAAAGCTCGTCCGTGTCCAGGTGAAGGAAAAATCGGTGGATCGAATCCGGGAAAAGACCGGAAAGGACGCCGAACAGGATATCGAAGTGGTCCGCGAAGGCCTGGTCGACCAAGTCCTCAGCGATGTACGGATCGTGGATCGCAAAGTGGACAAAGAAGCGGGCACCTGTTCAAGTACTGCGGTGATCCCCAGACGGAATCTTTTCCCGACGCCGCCGACTCCCGATGCCAAGATCGCTGCTCCCCAGTAAACGAGTACGCCCTTCCGGATCACGCAACTATCTAGAAACAGACTTTCACGCTGGATATCGCGCGCCCTCGTCAGTAAAATGAACGGCGCGAAGGGGACGGTGGTCCGAAGCGGGTCACAACTCAGCTGAAACGAGGGAGAGCATGCCTGGATTCGAGTTGATTGGCGAGGAAGAACGCCGCGAGGTTCAGCAAGTTCTCGAATCCGGCGTGTTGATGCGTTACGGATTCGATGCGGCGCGGAACGGGCAATGGAAGTCGCGCGACCTTGAACAGGCTCTGGCGACTCGTTTCGGCACGCGACACGCCCATGTCTGCTCCAGCGGGACGGCCGCCCTTAGCACAGCTTTGGCAGCGTGCGGTGTCGCGGCCGGTGACGAAGTCATCCTTCCTCCCTTCACCTTCGTCGCCGATCTTGAAACGGTGTTGCTCGCGGGCGCGGTGCCTGTCTTCGCCGAAATCGACCAGACTCTGTGCCTGGACCCGCATTCGGTCGCGGCCGCCATCACGCCGAAGACCAAGGCCGTGCTCGTAGTTCACATGTGTGGAGCTATGGCACGGATCGATGCGTTAGCTGAATTGTGCCGTACGCACCGCCTGATTCTTATCGAGGATGTCGCTCAGGCAGCCGGTGCAAGCTTTCGAGGCAAGTCGCTGGGCACCTTCGGGAAGATCGGGTGCTTCTCCTTTGACTATGTGAAAACCGTCACGTGCGGAGAGGGCGGCGCGATCATTACCGACGATGCTCAAGTCTATAACCTCGCGCAGGCCTTTACCGATCATGGCCATGATCATCTGGGTGCCGACCGAGGTGCTGACAATCACCCGCACATCGGCACGAACTACCGCCTCAGCGAACTCAATGCTGCGGTCGGCGTCGCTCAGCTGGCGAAACTTGACCGTATCCTAGAAACCCAGCGGGCCCATAAGGCCCAACTCAAGGAAGGCCTCGCGGGACTCCACCGCCTGCAGTTTCGTGAGCTTCCCGACGCTGCAGGAGACTCGGCCACCTTCTTGAGCTTCCTTTTACCGACTGAAGACGAGGCACGTCAGGCTGCCAAATCCCTGGGAGCTGCCGGCGTCGACGGCTGTTTCTACTGGTACGACAACAATTGGCACTACCACCGGAAATGGGACCATATTAAGACGTTCACATCTCCAGGCCGCTTGCCCATCGATCGCTTCGGATACGGCGCCGATCTGACGAAAATTTCCCTGCCCCAGTCCGATGCCATCATGGGCCGGACTATCTCAATGTTGATCAGACTGCGGTGGACGCAGGATCAGGTGCGTGATAGACTCGCGCGGATGAAATCGGTTTTAACCTAGCTCCTACACCGTCCTCTCAGGTTGGACATCCCCATGAACGTCGCGATCATTGTTCCGGCCCGCATCGGCTCGACGCGCTTTCCAAAAAAGTTGCTCCACCCGGTCAAGGGCAAACCCGTCATCGTCTGGACCGCCGACCGCATCAGGAACGAGGCGCCTGAGTTTCCCCTTTACTTTGCCGTGGATCACGAATCGCTGGCTGACGCGCTCCGCAAAGAGGGATACGAAGTCATCATGACCGATCCAGGCCACTCCTGTGGAACAGACCGGATTGCCGAAGCCAACCGCGGCCTCAAGGCCCGGTATGTAATCAACGTGCAGGCCGACGAGCCCTTGGTGACCGGAGAGCAAATTCGCCAACTTGTCGATCTCATTCAGCGCGACACGGAGATGGCCACATTAGGAACGCCGGTGCGGTACGACAAGGATTACCGGAATCCGAACCACGTCAAGCTGGTGTGCGATGAGAACGGCTATGCCGTGTATTTCTCCCGCGCGCCGATCCCCTATTTCCGAGACACACACGGGGCCTTCGAAGCGGAGGTGGCGGCCGGCGTTCCGGTGTTGATCCATCTCGGGCTGTATGCCTACACAGCCTCCTTCCTCGAGCTGTTCAGCAGGCTCCCTCCGGGCAAACTCGAGCAGGTCGAGAAGCTGGAGATGCTGCGCGCCATGGAACGAGGGCACCGAATTAAGGTGGGAATCACGAAAGATGCGTTGATCGAGATTGATACTCCTGATCAGGCCGTGGATTTTGAACAAGTCGTTACCGAGCGATTCTTGTCGCACTAAACATAGGAGGGTGAATAATCGTTTGGTCATTCGTCCGATGGAGATAGGCAGGCGGTGCAGAGGGGCTGAGAGTCTTCGTCAGGATGCTCAATTAGGTTGTCCTCGTCATATTGTATTCATCGTTCGTACTTCGTATCTCACAAGCGAATTACGCTTCCCGGGTCTACCGAGCGGCACGAGAACCACGCCTGGTGAAGGGCGTGTCTTGACACAGCGGAGCTGGGTCCGTGAGAACGGGGACCTTTTCAACATCCTGAAAGGACGTAACCATGTACCGAAACCTCCGCTTAGTCCCCCAGCTTATTTTCGGGCGAGGCAGCATCAATCAGCTCGGGGATATTCTGACTAAGCAACGCACCGAGAGTGGATGTCCCGTCGTGTTTCTCATCGACGCAGTCCACGAGAAACAACCGTTCGTCCAGCGATTGCCGCTCCGCGCGAATGATTTGATCATCTTCGTGGATGTCGGAACGGAACCCAAGACCCAGTATGTGGATGAGCTCACGGAGCGGGTGAAGGCCTTCTCGAACCGCCAGCCGGACGCGATCGTGGGGATTGGAGGCGGCAGCGCGATGGATCTCGCCAAATCCGTCTCGCTTATGTTGACCAACCCCGGATCAGCCTCCGATTACCAGGGGTGGGACCTGGTAAAATACCCGGCGATTTATCACGTCGGTGTACCGACGCTGGCGGGAAGCGGAGCAGAGGTCTCGCGCACCGCGGTCCTGACGGGACCGGTGAAGAAGCTGGGCATCAATTCCGATTTCACGCCCTTCGACCAGATCATCATGGACCCCGATCTGATCGCAACCGTCCCACCGAACCAGCGATTCTACACCGCAATGGATTGCTACATTCACTCCTGCGAATCACTGCAGGGCACGTTTATCAATGAGTTCAGCCGCGCCTTCGCGGAAAGCGCGCGCGACATCTGCCGCGACGTGTTTCTCAACGACTGCGACGCGAACGTGGCCGATGAACGGCTGATGGTGGCATCGTACTTCGGCGGCTTGAGCATCGCCTATTCCCAAGTCGGCGTCTGTCATGCCCTCTCGTACGGGCTCTCCTACGTGCTAGGGGTGCGTCACGGCGTGGGTAATTGCATCGTGTTCACTCAGCTCGACGAATATTACGGTAAGGACGTCCGTGAATTTCAGCGCATGATCGACAAGAACCATATCGACTTGCCCACGGGTGTCACCGGCGCGGTGGAGGAAGCAGGCATGAATAAGATGATCGACACCGCGCTGGGGCTCGAGCCCCTGTGGAAAAACGCGCTTGGTGAGAACTGGAAGCAGATCATCACCCGCGAGAAGATCCGCTCCTTGTATGCGAGAATGTGAAACCGCTGCGTCCTGCCGGCATGCATAGATGAGGTTATTGCCCCTTCACCCACTCCTCGAGGCTCCCTGATCCGACCCGTGAAAATCCTTATCGTGAAAACCAGCGCGATCGGGGATGTGATTCACACTCTCCCTGCGCTGTTGTCGCTTCGCCATCACTATCCGGACGCGCATATCGCCTGGCTGATCGAAGAAATGGCGGCCGATCTGATCACCGGCCATCCGGCGCTGAACCGCGTGCTCGTTTCCCGTCGCAAGGCGTGGCTGGCCGACCTGCAAGCCGGACGGGTGTTGCGGGCCCTGCGAGAGTTCGTCCGGTTCATCCGCACCCTGCGGGATACTCGGTACGATCTGATCATCGATTTTCAAGGGTTACTCAAGAGCGCCATCTGGGTTCTCCTGGCGAAAGGAGTCCGCAAAGTGGGATTCGGTCGGGGGATGCATCATGCCGAGCTCAGCTACGTGGTGTTGAACGAACCGGTGCCAGCTGTCGACATGAACCAACACGCCATCGAGCGGGAATTGCTTCTCCTCAAAGGAATCGGAGTGCCTACCACAGGTGTGCGTTACGAACTTCCTATTTCGCCCGAGCATGAGTCCGAGGCAGCTGCGCTGCTGCGCGCGTCGGGCATTGACGATCGGGATCGATTGGTTGTCATCAATCCCATGGCTCGCTGGCCGACCAAGTTGTGGGAGCCGGCCTCTTTCGCCGCAGTGGCGGATGGACTCGAAGGCCAGGGCATTCGTGTCATCTTCACTGGCGGGACGCAGGATCGATCGTCCATCGACGAGATTTGCCGATTGATGACGAGCAAGAGCCGCCGGGTCGATGGCCGAACCAGCCTTAAAACTCTTGCGGCGATTTACAGGCGCGCACAGGTGCTGCTCACCACGGATAGCGGCCCCATGCATCTGGCCGTGGCGATCGGGACGACGGTCGTCGCCTTGTTCGGGCCGACCGCTCCGTGGAGGACTGGTCCTTACGGCCCAGGCCATACGGTGTTGCGAGCAGGGATCAGCTGTAGCCCCTGTTTCAAGAAGGACTGTTGGACCACTGACTACGAGGAGCGGGCCTGTATGAAACGCTTGACCGTTGACGAAGTCGTTCGGGCCGTCATGGAGAAAATGGCGACGGCGCCGATCGCAGCCTCTTTGAACTGACGGGAGATCCCTTGCAGTTGCGATGGCATCAGCAGGTCGTCCTCGCCATCTTCCGCACGGGCTTCACTCTGGCCATCCTTCTGTTCGTGATCGTCTTGTTCCCGTTCTGGGTGCTCATCCCAAAACGACGGAAGACACTGTTCAAACGCCTCGGCTGGCAAGACTATCCCCGACGAGCACCGTCTTCCCCTGGACCGGTGTGGATCCATGCCCTGTCAGTGGGCGAGCTCTTATCAGCGGGAAGCCTCATCGAGAACCTGCGCCGTACGATCGGGGATCGGCCGCTATTCCTGTCGGTATCGACCTTATCGGCTTTTGTGATTGCCACAGAGCGATTCCGTCGATTCTGTGACGGCCTGTTCTATTTCCCCTACGACGTCACCTATTCCGTGAGGAACTGCCTCGACAAAGTTGACCCGGCGCTGTTCGTGCTGGTTGAAACCGACATCTGGCCCGGGTTCCTCGCGGAACTCCGCCGGAGGGGGATTCTCTGCCTTCTGGTCAACGGACGCCTGTCCCCGGAATCGTTTCGCGCCTATCACTTCCTGCGGATGCTGTTCGAACCGGCGTTCAATACATTTCGGTGGGTCTATCCTCAGTCCTCTGGCGAAGCCGAGCGGTTTCTCGCGTTGGGGCTCGAACCGGCTCGGCTGCGCAGTGCGGGCAATCTCAAATTCGATGTGGCTCTGTCACTACCCGCAGATGAAGCATGTACGGCGCTTCAACAGGAACTCAACATCCCGCCTGGATCTCGCGTCATGATTGCCGGAAGCACTCATCCGGGAGAAGAAGACGTGATTCGTTCGGTGTTCCTTCGACTAAGAAAGGAATTTCCGCCCCTTCAGCTGATCATCGTGCCTCGTCGGCCGGAGCGAGGCGACGAGGTTGCGAACGTGTTTCGGAACGATGGTGTGCAGGTGGCGCTGCTCTCTCAACCAAAGAGCTCACCACCCGTGGTTGTGGTTGTGGATCGGATGGGCTATCTCAGTCGCTTGTACGCTCTGGCCGACATCGCGGTGGTCGGTGGGAGCTTCGTTCCCAAGGGCGGGCAGAATCCGATAGAACCGGCTGCCTGCGGAAAACCCGTCCTCTTCGGACCTGACATGCATGATTTTCCTGACGTGTCCCGATGGTTGGTGGAGGCAGGAGGGGCTGTTCAAGTACGGAATGAGCAGGAACTATTCGCAGAGTGTCGGCGGTTGTTGGCAGACCCGCAACAGGCGAGGGTCATGGGAGACCGCGCCCGTGGCGTCGTGACGGCGAATCAAGGCACGACGGCAAGAATCGTCGCAGACATTACAGGTCTCGCGGCTGGCTCCTCCCCGCCATTGTCCTCATCTCTTTCAGGACTCTGAATATTCTGACGGGAAGGCGGTGATTGATTGGGTGGCCGCTCCCCCGGTTGCAGATTCGTATGGGGGAGCGGGTCGTGATGAGCGGGAGGAGACGATTAATGCGCCGGCATAACAATGCTGATGGCGCCGGCCAGATCTCCTTCATTCCAACCTTCTTTTCTCATCCCGGTGATGTCCCGTTCTCCCTTCGGGTTGCCGTGGCAGCTGAGACACGAGGCTCCGGCATATTCCGGCTTCATGACGCGAAGCGCCGGTTTCCCGTTCACCATGCTGGTGCGGCTGACGACCTGTCCCTTGGGACTCTTCGGGTCCGCAAACACTTGGAGCACCTCCTGCTCAAAATCATCCGGCTTGTTGCCGTCATACCGGTAGGCGACGCTGGTCAACTTCACCTGGATGCCCGTTTTCTTGTAGAAGGTTGCCCCGGTTCGGCGTGCGAAGACGGCGGGCAGGAACGCCTTGAAGCCGACCCCTTGCTTGTTGATCATCGGCTGGGCTCCGTCCATCACTTCTTTTTGCGATTCGAGCATGGTCTGTAGCAACTTGATCGAGGGATGAGCATTCGGGCCGAGCAGATCGACATTCGTTTGCTTCTTAAACCGATCGGCGATCTGACCGGTCACAAATTCGGCGGTGACACCCTTGTCGCCCTTTGCCGGATCGTTGATCAGGGTTTGCTGCTCCGAGATTACGCCACGGCCGATTTCGACCATCTTAATCAGCAGCTTGGCTGTCTCAAGATCCTGATCGGCCCGTGCCAGATTCGGGAGGACAAGAAACAGTCCGCTCAACAGACTTCCGAGTACAATGGTTGTGATTCGCATCGCCGCTGAATCCTCCTGTGTTCGCCCGGTGAGTGATAGGTGCGCCCTGACATTCACCGACGCAACCTCCTGAAAAAGTTTGATTGGATCGATCAAAAGCCCGCGCCCCTACGAGTATAGCAGGCGATAAAAAACTGTCTTGTCGGGGAGGCTGTGATCGAATGGGCAGGTCGATTGGGGCTAGAACAGCGAGGGGAGGAAACGTATTAACTTATTGTAAAATAATAGGTTCCGTCGCCTCACGAGCCGAGATGCTGGATCGCGACCGCTTCGACACAGACACGGAGGGGAATATTATCAGGGTTGCGCAGGACCTCAATTTGCGCGGTTATTTGCACACGATCGCCCTCTCGGAGCGGTTCAACCAGGCGATTGGCCCGACGGATGGCCACCTCGATAGAGCCCGTGTCATCGGCCAACACAAACGCGACGCTCCCACATTTCCCGCCCATCTGTTGCTGATGCCGCCGAGCAAGATGCACGACGCCTTGAAGTGTGACAACCTCCAGGTTCGACGACTCCACCGTCGAGCGCAGGCTCCCGATCGACATTTGACCGTGGGCCTCCGTCATCGCCAGCAAGAGCATCAATAGCACCCAGCGGATCGTCCACATGGAAGCATCCTCCTTCGATCCTAGTCTAGCAGACAGGCCGAGGAGTCTGAGAATGACATGTGTTCGTGGTGGCTTCCAATCTGTGCGTCGAAGGGCGACTTCCCTTTTGCTAAGGCACCTCCAGCTTACGGGTGAATCTCCTTGGTACGGTGTTGCCGGTCTCGCACCACGAGCGAGGGCTTCCCCTCTTCGTCCACACTCAAGACGAGCCGGGTTTTGCCATCCACATCGCGCACGGCGAGACCGGTCTCAGACGAGATGCCGATCCACACCCGGTCGGTGTCGAACTCATCCTTCAATTGAAAGTAGGGCTGCCCTTCATCTGTGACATCGAGTATGGCCCGAATGTGGCCCTTGGCATCGACGAGGCAGAATTCCTGAGCGCTGATTATTTGAGGAATGTCTGAGGGCGTGGGCTGGGCGATAACCGAATTCCCCACAAGAAGGAAGGTTCCGAAAACTCCTCCGACCAGACCGGACATCAGACTCAACACGACAAGCAACCGAGGATTCGCGTTCAGCATGAAAACTCCTTTCCGCGAGATATTCATTGGTGTGGCACGATGCCTCATCATTCTGATCTCCGCCACTCCTCTGGCAGCCATGACTTACTTCTTTTTTCGCTGTTCTCGCCCTAACCCATCGCGGCCCAGATTTTCTGCGCGTTCTCTCCGGTGTACGACACTTCGTCAACCGTGGTGCCCCGCTCGAAATAAAGACGCAGCACGCCTCCCCCGAAATGGGCCTGACGGACCAAATCGAGATTGATCGCCGCATCCCCCGGACGGTCTTCATCTTTCACTTTGACGAATCGCATCGGTGCTCGCCTCCTTGAATGAGTGTTGCGGATTGCATTGTTATGAAACCAGCCAACCTATTCCGAGAACAAGGTCTGATCAAACTATGCGGGGAGGAACCATGAGTCAAGAGGAGGGAAGGACTCTTTTTGAGGCGTGGATACCAGAGACACGCCACTCGTCCACCGAAGAGTCATCAACAGCGAAGGACTTTCGTTTCTCTGGTATCATCTCTCACGATGACGAGGAGACACTTTTCTGACGAACGACTCGAAGACTTCGGGTTAAACGAGACCGTCCACTCTCGATTCTGCGGATCGAAGATTACGCTGTTCAGGTCATATTCATCGAACGTCTTCCCTTTCTCCTTCTTCGCTGCATTCTTCGCCAGTCGCACGACCTCAGCCTGCAGCAAGATCGCCTGACCCACCCCGCTCGAAGACTGCGCTAGCAGCCGAGGGAGACGGTTGTGTCGCTCCATCTCACGTCCCGACAGCGCCATCAACGCCGTGCCTCCTTTTGTAAATTGTTGATTCCCGAAAGCACTCGCGTAAGCGCTGTATGGTAAGCCACAGCCAATTATGACGAACAGCACACAAATAATGATGGTGTGAGATACGCTCTTATCGGATTTCTTGTGATGTCCTGTCACGTTATCCCTATTATTTCTGAGAATGGAAGTGGGCGCAGCCCGATCTGTCCAATTTTCTGTATAATAGCCTTGTCCATAACTTAAGGAAACTCGCGTCATGATGCGTAATTAGGCCTGGTACGGGCGTTCGAACGAGAACAGATCCGTCACTCTCCAGTAGATCATCAGCGCAATCTCAAAATTGTGGAAGCCTTATTCGAAGAAGCGCATCTCCTAGGTGTATGGCCGCCATCAGACCCACTTGAAGGAATCGACGTGGATATTCGCCTCGCAAAGCCCTTGAATGCTCACAGAGCTCCTGATACGTGCGCATCGGCGAAGACGGATACCAATACACCGGCCGGCTGATTCGCTCATTGCTGGCTGAATGGCTCACGCCACCATCGAGCCATTCTGAGTTTGCCATCTCAAGCTGTGTTACACTGCGCTCAATGTCGAACCGGGCTGATTCTACCCCTACTCCTTCTCTAAAGTTGCTTCCTGCTTATCTTGGGACAAGCTCCATCGAGAACGCGCTGGCCACCGCCCGCGGCCGCCGGATTCTCTGGCTTGAAATTTTGGTTAATGATCAGCTTGATCCAACTCCGTGGCTCGAAAACCCGGCGTTTCGCCAGGCATATCAGATTGCATGCCGGTGGTATACCCAGTACCGAGGCTTGCTCACGTATTTATTCGACCGGGCTCCCCTCCCTCTAGACGCTGCTCCTATTGATTTTCGAGACTACCGGGCATTTGCAAAAGCCTTGTACTTTGTGGCTCATCGTGACCAGACAAGATGCTCTTAGTCGATGTTGGTTGTACCACCGACTCTGAATGCCGAAAGACTGAACGGCTAATTCACTCGTTATTGATTGACCGCTTACTCCATCATGACGCACCTCTCTCGACGTCGTTTCCTCACCGCCATCGGTGCTGCTACAACTTGGCTGGCTGTGCGACCATTTACCGCGGTTGGCGGCATTCTCGATAAATTGTTCGGGCACAGAGAAGTCAAGCCGACTCCGCCCATTACGCCTAACGAGGACTTCTATGTGACGTCGTACCGCAGCCCGCCCACGGTGCGGGTCGCCGAGTGGTCGATGCGTATCCTTGGTCTGGTCGAGCGACCGCTCACGTTGGACTACGCGCAGCTTCTCGCCAAGCCGACCGTTTCGCAGATCGTGACGCTCGAATGTGTCGGAAACACCGTGGCCGATGAATACATCAGCACAGCGGAATGGGAAGGCATCCCCTTGCGTGCGCTCTTGGATGAAGCAGGCGTGAGTCCCGATGCTTACGATGTGGTCTTTCGCGCCGCCGACGGGTATTCAGACAGCATCCGGTTGGACCGCGCCATGGCCGGCGACGTACTGCTTGCCCACAAGATGAACGGTGTGCCGTTGCCGCAGGGTCACGGCTTTCCCGCACGCATGATCGTGCCCGGTGTCTATGGGATGAAAAGCGTGCAGTGGCTCACGGAAATCGAGGTCGTCGATCAGGACTATCAAGGGTATTACCAGCAGAAGGGTTGGTCGGACGAGGCCACGATTAAAACGATGTCGCGCATCGATGTGCCGGGACATGGTGCGACTCTCCACGGTCTGACCCATCTGGTGCAAGGCCTCGCCTTCGCGGGGACGAGAGGGATTCGTCTCGTCGAACTGAGCATGGATGGGGGCGCGCAGTGGCACGCCGCCACACTCACTCCTCCGCTGTCTCCGTCGAGCTGGGTGTTGTGGAGTTTTGAATGGGCGGTACTGAATGCAGGACGTTATGAGTTGGTCGTGCGGGCGACGGATGGGTCAGGAAAACTTCAGACGTCGATTGAGCAGGACCCAGCCCCCGACGGCGCGACCGGCCTGCACAATATCACCGTGACGGTCGATCTCTAGGATTGCGTCATCGAACGACGAGGACTGAGCAGCTGCTATGCTGGACCAGCTTCGTCGAGACACTGCCTAACAGAAAGCGCGCGACCGCTCCCATCCCCTTAGCCCCGGTGACGATCAGATCGGCTTTCTTCTGAGTCGCGACTTTCAAGATTTCTTCGGCGGGCTTTCCGAGGCGGAAGGCTTCGTCCACCACAAATCCGCCTTTGATCAATTTGTTCGCCGTCTGTTCCACCAACTTCACTCCGGCCTGTTTAATCTCCGGATATTTGAGGAACGGCATGATGTGGACGACATCCACCTCGATCGCCGTCTGTCCGCCGTTCTGGCCCAGCACATTTGGCCGCAGCCTCTTCAGAAGAAAGTCGAGCGCCTTCTCCGAAGACTTTGAGCCATCGGTCGCGAACACGATGCGATTGAGCATGCGAGCGTCTTCCTTCACAACCAACACTGAACAAGGCGCATGGGTCGTCACATGGGTAGAGACGCTCCCGAGCATGAAGCGATCGAGTGCATCGAGGCCCCGGCTGCCGACGACGACCAGCCCGTCGCGCTTCGGCGCACGTTTGAGGATACTGACTGCCACGGCGCCCTGCTCTTTGACAACCTTGCCTTTTATGTTGAGTGAGGCCAGGACGGTTCGGGCCTCCGCGACGGTTTTCTTCGCTCGCTCCTCCAACCGCTGGATTTCCTCCCGGATGTAGCGCTCGTTACCAGCCATGACCGGCTGCACCATGAACGGAGCACGCAACGCTGCGACATCGACGACGTGCAGCGCGGTGATCTGAGGCGGAGCCGCAAACGGCATGTGCGCGATCCATTCAAGCCCCCAGCGCCCGAATTTTGATCCGTCAATAGCCACCAGGACTTTCATCGTCCCTATCCTTTCGTCAACTCACTCAGCCGCTCTTGTCCGACTCCCCGACCTATATAACAGAATTGAACCGCGTGCGAAATACCTCGGCCGATACCCCCACCACCGAGGCGCATCGTGTCATCGTCTCGCCATCGGCCAGGTCGTCCTGAGACAGGCGGATCATGTACCGGCGTGCGATCTGGTAGGACTCCGACTCGACATCCACCATTCGGACCTTCGCCCGGCCCGTTGACGGGTCCAACATCTCTTTGAAAGGGATCGGTGTGAATCGACCCTGTTGAATCGACACCATCGCCGCGGTGCCACCGTCGAGCAGATACTGTGCGGCACAGTACCCGAGATCGCGCGTGTATTCCATGTCGAACGGAATGGGATCGGCACAGCGCAATTCGTATCCGATGTTCTTGGACACGATGGTGGTCTTGAGATTGAAGCCCGCCAGCACTTTCGCGACTTCCCGTTTGAGAACCTCTCCGATATCGACTTCCGAGAGCCGAATGTGACCGTGCTGGTCCCGCTCTACGTGATCCAACCCGCCCAGACCCTGAGGATCGAGCACTTCGACCAGCCCTTCGGCCAAGATGGCAACTCCGTCGAGCCGCCCCTCGCTGGCCCGTTTGATCATGGCCGCCGCCAACGTATCGACCAATCGCGCCAGCTGCACGGGGCGCTGGCGAAATTCCTCGGGAATGAGCGTCAGTGTCGCACCGGCGGCTTTCCCGATCCCAAGTGCTAGGTGGCCGGCTTTCCGCCCCATGGTCACGACGAAGTACCAGCGGGAGGTCGTCTGGGCATCGACCATCAAATTTTTCACAATGCCCACGCCTATATGGCGGGCCGTCTGAAACCCGAACGTCGGAATACTGTAGGGAAGATCCAGATCGTTGTCGATCGTCTTCGGGACATGTACGACCTGGAGGCGGCCCGCCGCCTTTTCTTCCACTTTCAGCGCTGAAAATGCCGTATCGTCCCCGCCGATGGTGATCAGCCTGGTGACACCGAGGCCGGTCAAGGTCGACACAACCTTGTCGAGATGCTCGGGTTTCTTGGTTGGATTCGCGCGCGAGGTCCCGAGCAATGAGCCTCCACGGAAATGAAGGCGACTGACGTCCTCGATTGACAGAGGCCGCACGCGACTCGTGTTTCCTTGCATCAGCCACTCGAAACCGTCGAGGAAACCGAAGACCTCGCATCCGGCCAGAAGACTCCGAATGGTGGCAGCCCCGATGACGCTGTTGATGCCGGGGGCCGGCCCACCTCCCACGAGAATTCCAACGGTCGTTCGGGGCTGCTTCACGACTCCCTCCCTTGGTCGGCCCATGACACTCTCCATCTCTCAACTACGACCGCATAGACTAACGCACGAGGACCATTCCATTCAGAACTCTGCCTGGCGCCATCACAATGAAACTATTCACCAGATTGTCCACTAGAACCGCCGCGGCCGTCGTCACCTTCTTACGGTTCCTCCACGACGAGGGTCGGCTCCAAGAGATTTCTCCACGCTTGTCCTCAATAAGGAGGAGGCAGGTCAATTCGCTGACCTTCCCCGACGGCGCCGGCCTCCATATCTTACCCGGAACCCTTGCCTACACGCCATTCGGAAACTCGAGCACTCGTATCGGTCAGGGGCTGGCCCGATGCCGATCGCCGGCAGGGGCATGAGGTCGTACTTCGTAGGCAGAGGCCGGGGCGAAAGAGTAAGATACGGCGCAATGACGATTTCAGCACAATTTCCACAGGAACAGTCCAGCGAAGGTGAATTCATCCGACAGGAGGATGCCTTTCGTGAATGGGTCACGGCTGATGGGAGTTCCGATTTTCCTGCTGCCAAGGGGCGTTACCACCTCTATGTGTCATGGGCGTGCCCGTGGGCACACCGCACGATCATCGTGCGAACGTTGAAGGGACTTGAAGGTGTCATCGGCATGTCCGTCGTGGACCCGATCCGCGATGATCGAGGCTGGGCCTTCCGCGAAGGGTCCGGCCACACCCTCGACCCCATCAATGGATTTCGGTTTCTCAGCGAAGCGTACCGCGCCACCGATTCACAGTATCGGGGACGAGTGACCGTCCCGATCCTCTGGGATACGGTCCGCAAACGCATCGTGACGAACTCCGACGACGATCTCATGCGTATGTTCAACAGCGAATTCGAACGGTTCTCCGGGAGTACGATGGACCTCTATCCGGACCGGCTCAGGAAGGACATCGACGCACTCAACGCGTTCATTTACGAGAACGTGAACGACGGCGTCTATCGGGCCGGCTTCGCGACATCACAACGCGTGTATGAGAAGGCCGTGCGACGTCTCTTCGACGCGCTCGATCAGCTCGATGCTCGCCTCACAGACCGACGATACCTCTTCGGACCGCAATTCGTCGAAACCGATTGGCGATTATTCGTGACGCTCATCCGCTTCGACGCCGTGTACCACGGCCATTTCAAGTGCAACATCCGGCGGATTATCGATTACCCGAATCTTTTCGGCTACCTCAAGGATCTTTATCAAGTCGACGGTATCGCCGACACGGTCAATTTCGACCACATCAAGCGCCACTACTACATCACCCACGACGACATTAATCCCACCGGGATCGTGCCGGTCGGCCCTGAGCAAGATCTCTCGGCATCGCATGGCCGCGAGGGACTGCGATAACCTTCTACGATCGTTGTTAGGTAGGATTTGCGCTGGCCAGAGAATTAACTGCCTATTGCAGTGGCGAGAGTACCGTCTTTCTTGCGCTTCCCGCAGAGAAGTGGTCGTCAGCTACGAGACCAGCCCTGTCTGGTACCTAACGCTCAGACTCAGCTATTTCACTTTCGAAAAGTCGGTCTCGAACTCGCTCATCTTTCCGTCCGGGAAAAACACAATGACTTTCGTTTTGGCAGTCGGTTCAAAACTCTCATACGCAAACCGTGCGGTGAACCGCGAGCGGTAGGCAGGTCCGGCGCCCTCGTTCTTCCTGCCTCGTTCTGCCGGACTCACGTCCACCGGTTTGATGTTCTTGCTGCCTTGCTGGAAGGCCATTTGTACTCCCTCGGCGAAGTACTCGTCATCGCCGCAGAGTTGCACTTCGACCTCCATGTTCGGCATGTCGATCACTTTCTTGATAAATTCTTCTGGCATACGGACCTCGGACTTTTTCTTCTTGCTTTCAGCCGCTTCTTGACGGCCGAACGCCTCCAGCCGATACCGCTTGGTCCGCAAAATGGCGCTGGTTCCACAAGGATCTTTTTCGGGATCGGCCCCGACGCGCGTGACCATCGAGGCTTGCTGAAGCACCTTCTTCACATCCTCCGGCGAGTTGGCCTTCTCCATCGGTGCACGACCGGCTTCGAGCGCTTTCTGAGCATCCTCCATCGTGAGTTTCACGTCGATCGCGTAGACCGGTTGACTGAGGGCGAAGCCTACCACGATCGTTGCCGCACAGCTGATGATTCCAACCAATTGTATGCCCATGAGTCCCCCCGTAAGATCACGACGAATAAATGGCGGCATTTTACGAAAACCCCCACCCCAATGCAATCAGTCAAGCCGTCTGATCGACAACGGGAGCAAGGATAACTCGTAAAAGGCCTTCATGAAGGAGAGACGTTGGAGAAGCGGCCCCAGTTGGGGTAGGGCTTTGCCGTGTAGAGGGTTTCAATCTCGACCGGCGCCCTTAAGCCTGCTTGCGCGAGAAGCGTCGCCACGAGTCGAAGAGGTAATCCAACAACGGTGGGGAAATCTCCTTGAATAGCAGCAATGAGGTCGCCGCCTAGGCCTTGAATCGAATAGCCTCCGGCTTTCCCGAGACTTTCCCCGGTGGCGAGGTATCGTTCATGCGTCTGCTCCTCGTAGCCCTTCATCCACACGGTCGCGGTGGAAAGGGCCACCAATTCAAGCTTCCGCACCTTGCTTACGAGCCCAACCGCCGAATGCACGTGATGATGGCGACCGGCCAGGCGTCGCAACATCGCGCGGGCCTCAGCCACATCGCCCGGCTTCCCAAGCACATCGTGATCCACCTCGATGACAGTGTCGCTCCCTAGCACAATGGCCACCGGCTCTTGCTCTGCGACAGACCGGGCCTTGCCAATGGCAAAACTTTTGACCTGCTCGACGGCGGAGTGATCGGATTTCAATTGCTCATCGAACGACGGGCTCCTCACGTCGAAGGGGATATTCAGGAGAGCCAGCAACTCGCGGCGGCGGGGTGAAGTCGACGCCAGGATTAGTTGCATCGAGACAGAAGCGGTTCAGCAAAGACCACGTGATCGACAGGGCTTTCAGAAAACCCTTCGACCGTCGCAGATGCGGTGGCACGATGTTCGGTGAGTGCCTGTTCGACTTCCTCGACCGACGACGCCTGGAACATCCGCGCGCGGAGCGACGCCGCGTGAGGAAAGCCTTTGCAGTACCACCCGAGATGCTTGCGCATGCGTCGGAACTGATTCTGTCCGGCGAGCGCTTCGAATCGGCGCGCGTGATCAAGCAAAATCTCAAACCGGGACTCCAAGGTTGGTGCCCAGATCTGCGCACCATGACCATCCTCGGTTTGGTCAGCTCCATCTCTCATTGCTTTCTTCTGACGGAAGAACCACGGCGTGCCGAGCACAGCCCGTCCAACCAAGACACCATCGACCCCAGTCTCTCGAACCCGACGCATCCCGTCAGCCAGGCTTTGCACATCGCCGTTTCCGAGCAGCAGCGTGCCGCTGCCTTGTACGATGTCCGCCGCCCTCGCGATGGCACGCCAGTCCGCTTCGCCCCGATACATTTGCTGTAACGTTCGACCATGAAGAGAGATGATAGCCGGGTGCTCAGCTAATAAATGCTCGATCCATCGATCGACGATGACGGCATCATATCCGAGACGAGTTTTGACGGATAAGGGGATCGTCCGCTTGATGACCGGGCGAGCCTGCGATCGCCGTTGGTTCATCCGTTGAATAGCGGCGATGCGAGCAGGCTTAAGGCCGGCGCTTTCCAAGCTCTGGCCTTTGGCCCAATCGGTGATGCCCTGCCGGGCCGCTCGCATGATTTCGTGGGCGAGATCGGGGGTCCGAATGAGCCCGGCACCGGACCCGGATGATGCGACGTTCCGGGACGGGCAGCCCATGTTGATGTCGAGACCGTCAAACCCCAGCTCACAGACCGCGTGAGCAGCCTGGTAGAACAGCGCGGGATCCTTGCCATAAAGCTGCGCCACGACCGGCCGTTCGACTTCGCTGTAGAGCAAAGACTCCAGCAAAAACTCCGGTCCTCGACAGACGTCGTGCACATGGGTGAACTCACTATAGGTAACGTCCGGTTTCCCATGTACCGCCACCGTGTGGCGAAACGAGGCGTCCGTCACTCCGTCCATCGGCGCCAGGCCGATGATTGGCCTAGGGAGTGCTGTCCAAAAATTCATCTCGCTCTCCCTTGAGCCGGTATGGCCGGCTCGTTGACTTCAGCATAGGCCGCACGTAAGCCTGCCGCTTCCTGTTCCGCGCAAGTGGTTACCTCAGGCGCCCGCTCTCGCACAAATTCCACGAATCGTTCAATCTTGATGAGAAAAAAGTCGTAGCACTGCGTAATAGGCCTCGGCTCCCGAAACCAGAAGGCGACAAAGTCCCTGAGAGCAATTCCACGTTGGCGTAAGGCCTGGCAGCTCTCTGGAAACATGTCCGTGAGCGAGCCACCCCACTGGAGAATTTCATGAGGCAAATAGGACGTACGGTACAGCTCGAGTCCCTCGCATTCACATACAGCTCCGTTCCACTGATCCCCTGGTGGAGCGGTATGGTCTGACACGATCTTGGCGTATCGTTCATAGTCGTCGCACAACTGCTGTCGCTCGAACCGGCTGGTGATAGCGGGTTCATACGTGCCGTAGGGCGATTGCTCTGAGGCGAGGTTCGTCATTGTGCTTCCACCCATCACACCCTGAATGACCGGAGCGAACTGCCGTGACACCTGTTCAAATTCGTTGGCGATCAAGTCGATCACCTTGGTGTCGACTTCTAACGCCACCCCCCTCAGACTCGTCAGGTTTCTGTGGCCAAGCACTTGTCCCAGGATCTCGAACAGGACCGGTGGAATCGGAGCTGCGTGCGCATCGAGCCATTCGGGCGGCTCGGAGCTGATCTCACGCCTATGAAGTGCTTCATGTGTGGCCAAGCCCGCGATGTGGATTTCCACGACGCGGTCCATCGGGAATTCATCGAGGAATTCCTGGACGAATTGGACCAGGGACATTCGTCGCCACATTCCTGTGTAGCGATACACCGTCCAGAGATGACCGAGATCCAGCACGAGGCCGCAAGGAGCACGCTCGACGATCAATCGGAAAAATTGTGCGATCGGAATGGTACCGACGGCGAAGTAGGTCAGTGGCGGCATTTCCAACAAAAACACGGGAGTCGAACCATCAGGTCTGCGACATTGGCTATCGAGCGCAGCCTGCACAAGAACAATGTTCTGAGCAACGACTTCGGCGCTCGCTGGCGTAAAGAGCGGAGGCAAGTAGGTCCCGAACGAATAGCCTCCCATCTGTTTCGTCGCGCATTCATGGTTCAGCCACGGGCTCTGGAGGATATTGAGGTGTGTCGCGGCTTCGGCCACTGCCTCATCAAATGTCTGATGGCCTCGGCTTTCTGGTTGAGTCACCCACAATCCCTCTCCATGATACGAGAGGGCGACGCTCGGTAGATGCTGTCTTATGACCTCCAGCGCGCCCGTCGAGGCTTTAAAAATTTCGAGATAACCCGGAGAGAGCTTTCGACTTCCGAGGTGGTCTGTGAGTTCGATCAGGTCAGGAGAATAGACGTCTACTGAGACTCCGAGACCCTGAGGGGAAATCGCTTGGAGTCGATCCGTAAAGGCTCGCTTGACGTTTCCAGAGACGGTCAAGAATCCACCCTTGTGCTGTGCCAAAAATTGGCCTAGTCTAGTCGCCAAACCCGTTGTTTGACAAGGGAAGACCTCGATCCGGGTCAACAGTTCCTGTCTGCTATAATTGGCTTACGCCGACGGGGGCGAAACCCTCACGAACCTGGGAAAACCGCGACAGGAGCGGTTTCGAACCCATGTCAACAGCCGATGAGTATCCCCCTCGGACCACGAATCCAATACCGACTGTGGTTGCCCATATGATGACACCAGGGGTCGTACAGATTCCGGGCGATGTCTCCGTGAGTGAGGCGGCGCTCATGCTCGAACGCGAACAGACTCCCTGCCTGCTGGTGAAAGACACTGAGACGCTGTTCGGACTCATGACTCCAACCGACATCGTCAAGAAAGTGGTCGCGCAGGGACTGGAACCTCATAATATCGAGGCTCGCACGATCATGACTCAGCCAGTCCAGTTCATCGAATATGACCGTGCGTTGGAAGAGGCCACCGCCCTCATGACGTCGACGGGAGCCTCTCACTTGATCGTCACAAAAGACAACCAGCCGGTCGGTGTACTCAGCGCACGCGATCTCATGCTGACTCCACCGCCGCGACGCACGCGAATTCCCGCGATGCTCAGAATCTCACAGAGCGGAATCGCGGCTGGGACGACTCCTTACAGCGCCACCATTATCCAACTCGGTCACCTCGGGGCGCTGCTCGAGTTAAACACGGCTCTGGATGCGGGAACAAATATTCTTCTTGTCTTTTCGTTGCCCGGTCAGCACACACCGCTGACGCTTCAAGGAACGGTGCTTGTCTGTAAGGAAAACCGTTCGGGCAACGCCTCGAATGCCGTCGACATCCAATTTAAAAACGTAGCGACGACGGACCAGACACGTATCAAAGCCTGGGTATTGCAAACACTTCCGCTTCCCCAAGATCGCTCCTAACGGGTCTCTTCCATTGCTTTGACCAATCGTGAATCAGCTGATAGAATTTTGTCTCTAGCACGCATCCTACTGAGATGAATGATCCGGTGAAATCCACACCAGCTCGTCCTCGAAGCACACTGTCGAAGGAGGAAACCCTCGACCAGGTCCGTCTCCTGCTCGATCGTCCCGACGACGACCTTCCCGCCGCACTGTTGAAAGAACTGCTCGGGGGGGTCCTTCGCCTACACGAAGCCCATCTCGACGTTCTGGATCTGAAAATCCTGAATCGGGCGATGAAGGAACTGCGCCACGCATTTCGCGTGTTCCACAACTATCGGGGTCGCCGAAAAGTCAGTATCTTCGGGTCCGCACGTACCGCGTCGAACGATCCTAATTATCAATTGGCGTTCCTCTTCGCCGAACGTGTCGTGCAAGCCGGTTTCATGGTGATCACAGGTGGTGCGGACGGCATCATGCGGGCGGCACAGGAGGGAGCCGGCCGCGAGAACAGCTTCGGCGTCAATATCATGCTGCCCTTCGAACAGGGGCCCAATGCGACGATTGCTGACGATCCCAAGCTCGTCACGTTTAAATACTTCTTCACGCGCAAGCTCATGTTTCAAAAAGAGGCCAATGCCATCGCCTTATTCCCCGGTGGATTTGGTACCCACGACGAGGGATTTGAGATTTTGACATTGGCGCAAACGGGCAAGAGCGATCCCATGCCGATCGTATGCCTTGAGGCGCCGGGATGCGATTATTGGGACGAATGGGCAGGCTTCATCAATGCTCAGCTACTCGCTCGGAAACTGATCAACGAAGAGGATTTGAGCCTCTTTAAGATCGTCACATCCGCGGACGAGGCCGTCGCGGAAATCATGGCCTTCTATCGACGATTCCACTCGATTCGATACGTGGGACGGCAGCTGGCCATGCGCCTCACGCAAGCCCCCTCGTCCGAACAGGTGGCGAATATCCACGCACGGTTTGCGGACCTCCTGTCTGAAGGTACCTTCGATCTCCGCGGGCCGCTTCCTGAAGAGCTAGACGAGCCGGACCTCATCGACCTCCCTCGCTTAGTGTTCACTTCAAACCGACGCAGTGCTGGACGGCTACGCCAGCTGATTGACCACCTCAACACGCTGTAATCGAATTCACGAAGAGTCTTTAGTCCCGTTCGAGTGCCATGGTATGCTCGCAATATTATGGCCGGCTCGCATCAACCTCGTCGTTTCTCCAAACCTCCGACTGTCATTCTCTACCACGCCGAATGTGCGGATGGCTTTGGGGCAGCGTGGGCGATCTGGAAACAATTTCCCAGCGCGCGCTTTATCCCGGTGAAACATGGCAATCCGCCTCCTCCCGAGCTGACCACACAACGAGTCGTGATCGTGGACTTCAGTTATGACCGCCCAACCCTTGAACGCATGGCCTCCGAGACGCAGGCTCTGTTGGTTCTCGATCACCATATCACTGCAGAGAAAGCCCTGGCTGGTCGACCCTACGCCTACTTCGATTTGAAGAAGTCCGGCGCGGTGCTCGCGTGGGAATGGGCCCATGATCACCCTGTGCCCTGGTTGCTCGACTATATTCAGGATAAAGATTTATGGACGTGGGCGCTTCCCTTGAGTCGAGAAATCAACGCCGCCGTTGCGTCTCACCCGTTTGATTTTGAACTCTGGAACGGATTCCAACAGAAGGACCTGGAACAGGAGGGCCGCGCCATCCTGCGGTATGAGCATGAGCTGGTGAATAAACTCGCCGCCCAGGCTGTCTTGGTCGAGTTTCAGAAGGCCATTGTCCCTTCCGTGCAAAGTGCGGTCTTAACCAGTCAGATCGGCGAACGACTTTCCGCCGATTACCCGTTCTGCATCATCTGGCACGATCGCGACGGACGACGATACTACAGCATGCGTTCTCGTGAGGATGGAACTGATGTCGGCGCCATTGCGGCCTCGTTTGGCGGGGGCGGGCACACACACGCGGCCGGCTTTTCGATCTCTCTGGGCCAAGACGGATCCCTGCCGAACAATCCGACTCTTCCACGCTCGATCGTCAACCGTCGACGCCCTTCCTCCTCGTGAGGGCCCCATGATTCCGCTCCACGACGACAATCCGACGGAGCACACGCCCGTCGTCACGATCACGTTCATCGTTACCTGTGTCCTTGTGTTTCTGTATCAAGCGAGCTTGTCCGACAAGTTCGGAGAATTGTTCGTCTTTCAGTACGGCGCCATTCCCGCTGCTGTCTTTGGTCAAACCGATCTTCCCGAAGACACAAGCAGGATTCCGGCCTATTCCACACTCTTGACCAGCATGTTCCTGCACGGCAGTTGGATGCACCTGCTCGGCAACATGCTCTATCTCTGGGTATTTGGAAACAATATCGAAGATGTCATGGGTCACGCCAAGTTCGTCATCTTCTACGTCACATGCGGAATCCTCGCAGCGTTAAGCCATGCGATAACTGATCCCTCATCGACCATTCCGATGGTGGGGGCCAGTGGAGCGATCTCGGGCGTGCTGGGCGCATACCTGCTGTTGTTTCCCCGCGCCCACGTGCTCGTGCTGATGCCGGGGCTGGGGATGACGCAGGTTGCGGCCGGAATTGTGCTCGGGATGTGGTTCGTCCTGCAACTACTCAGCGGTGGAATGAGCTTGGGAAGTTCAGGTGGTGGAGTCGCCTTTTTCGCTCATATCGGAGGTTTTGTCGCCGGGATGGCCCTCATCGGATTCTTCAAGCGGCCGGATGTTCCGTTCTTTGCCCCGAGTCGAAGGAACCGATGGGATTTCTAGCATCGTCGGAGCACGGCACGATGCCATACCGGAGTTGATAACTCACCCAAGAAAATGCCGACCCGCGTCTGCGCAACGAGATAAGGCGTGCGCGAGACGGAAAACACCTCAGCTATAGTGATTGAAACGCGAGCGAGTGGCTATGGAGTAAAAATTGGGACCAGTCCGCATAGAGGTTTAAATCCGTCAGCTGTTCTGGTCGCTGGCTAACTTGCGACAGAGTTGTCGTGCGCGCTCCTCTGCGAGGCTCACCGAATCGACAACGAACGTCACATGGCCCATCTTTCGTCGAGATCGCATGATCCGCTTTCCGTACAGATGAAGAAATGTTCCGGGCGTGTTGAGCAGAGCTCCACAGCTCGGGTCATGTATCGTCGTTGCATCGGTTCCAAGGAGATTCACCATCGCGGCAGCTTTCAGGAGACGAGCTTCTCCAAGCGGGAGGCTGCAGAGCGCGCGTACTTGTTGCTCAAACTGAGACACGCTGCACGCATCGAGGGTATAATGCCCCGAGTTGTGGGGTCGAGGAGCAATTTCGTTGATCAGCAATTCTCCGGTGGATAGATAAAACAGTTCAAGACAGAAGACGCCGACACCCTGAAGCGCCTCCACAACCTCCCGCGCGAGCTTTGCAGCACGTGCGGCAATCTCCGCGGGGACGCGAGCGGGCACGAGCGTCGTCCGTAGAATACCGACCTCATGTTCGTTCTCGGCCAGGGGATAGATTCGGGTCTGTCCGTCCATCCCGCGGACGACGAGAATCGAGAGTTCTCGGTCAAACGTTACGAGCCGTTCAACAATCCACCTGATTCCGGGACGAACCGACTCGGACAAGACTCGTTCGAGTTGCTCAACGTCAGACTCACCGGTGATTCGCCACTGACCCTTTCCATCGTAGCCCGCCGTCGCCGTTTTCACGAGCGCAGGATGCCCGACCTTTCCCACGACAGCCGAAAGCTGGTCCGGCTTCAACAAGGGAAGAAACGGCACGACGGGAAATCCCCGGGCGGCTAAAAACCCTTTCTGTTCGAGACGATCTTGAATGGTGTGAAGAATGGCGCTCGACGGCCGAACCGGCTTGCTTACTTCCAGCGTCCTGCACAGACTGACCGGAACGTTTTCCCACTCATAGGTCACGGCGCTGACCAAGGCGAGGAACTCACCGAGCGTGGGTTGGTCGGAAAAGGGAACGGGGAAGGATCGCTGGGCAAGCCGGTGAGCTGGCGCATCTGGATCAGGATCCCAGACCGCCACCTGATAACCCATTCGCTGGGCAGCCGTCGTGAACATGGCGCCCAACTGTCCGCCGCCCAGGACGCCAAGCACGTTCCCGGGCTCAATAACCGCGAATGTCACGACCGGCGACTCGGATGACGGGACGTGGTGCCCCCGGCCACCATGCCTTTGGCTTCAGCAGAATGGAGAACCCCCTCGGTCTGCTTTTTTCGAAACGCTTTTACGCGTGTTTCAATTTCAGGATACCGACCGGCAAGAATCTGAGCCGCGAGCAGCCCTGCATTCTCTGCGCCCCCGATCGCCACCGTTGCCACTGGTATCCCGCGTGGCATCTGGACGATGGAAAGCAACGAATCGAGTCCACGGAGATTTTCTGTCGGAATCGGGATACCGATGACGGGAAGGTGTGTTTTTGCGGCGAGCATGCCGGGGAGATGGGCCGCACCGCCAGCTCCGGCGATTATCACTTCGATACCTCGTGCCGGGGCTTGTTCGGCATAGGCAAACAGGCGGTCCGGGGTCCGATGCGCCGAGACCACCATCAGTTCACTGGCAATCCCAAGTTCTGTGAGGACCGCAACTGCCTTTTCGAGGATTGGGAAATCGGACTTGCTTCCTCCAAGGATTCCGACCAGCGGGCGGGCTCCTTTTTGTCCTTGTTGCCGAGATCGGCTGCCACCACCGGCAAGGGCCATACGAGAAAATCCTCTGGTTCCTCCGAGATCTACAACTATCGCAGGGGCTTCACCATAACGATATTCCCATTGACGGTCAAGATCATGCTAGACCTCTCAAACAGCGCGTTCTTGCTCAAGAATTGACCCATTGAGCTGCTTTCCTCTATGATAAACGGGCGACTGACTCGCTCGTTCCTTCCTTCATCTGAAGAGGACGTGGTGGCACGCCTGACCGAAGGCCTCAGAAACAAAGTCCGGTCTCTCGTCAAACAGGACACCGGCCTCGACCAGATCGCCATCGACGACCTCGCGACTTCCAACAAACTCCAAGCCTGGGAAGCGGTTGATATCCCTGAACGCTTGCGCTTTTCCTCACGGCTCGCCATCAAGTTGGTCCTCCTTTTTATATTGATCATCGCCTTTGTTCCCTGGACCCAGACGATCACGGTGACAGGCCAACTGTCTGCTTACACCCCGTTCGAACGACCCCAGGACATCGAAGCGCAAATTACCGGACGGATAAAGAAGTGGCACATCTTCGAGGGCGTGCGGGTCAAGCAAGGCGATCTGATTCTGGAGATGGACGATTACGACCCCGACTTCATGTCCCCCGACTTGCTCTCGTTACTCGAGCAGCGGCGGAAGGCTCTGGCTGATACTCGGAAGGCCGCCTTAGGTCGCGCCGAGCAACTCGACAAACGCATCAGCGAGATGCAGAACCTCGTAAAGGCCGCAGTGCCTTCGGCACAGGCTCGCGTCGTCGAGGCAGAAAACAGGGTTCGCGAAGCCAACCAGAAGGTAGAAGCGGCGAAAATTGCGGTCACGACGGCAGAGTTGAACGTAGATCGCCACAAACAACTGGCTGAACAGGGGTTGGTTTCTCAGCGTGAACTCGAGTTGACGATCCAAGCGGCCATTGCGACTAAAGCAGACTTGACCGGAGCGCAGGCCAGTCTCAAAGCGGCGGAACAGAGCATGAAGGCGTTGAGTTTCGGTCGAGAGCAGGTCAGCGCCGAAGTGCTGCAACGTTTGCTCGATGCGGAAGCTGCCCGCGACGCGTCGGTGGCTGAGGCGGCCAAGGCCGCCGATCAGTTGGCGGATGTGTCGTTACGGCTCTCCAACGCAGAGCAACGCCGTCTGGCCAGCCGCGTCTTGGCTCCGATCGACGGCACCGTCGTCCGCATGGCGCAGGCAGGCGCTGGAGAAACAGTCCGACAAGGAGATAAGATCGTTCGTATTTCACCGGCCAGCACCGATAAGGCCATTGAAATGATGGCCGACGGGTTGGACGCGCCATTGCTCAACGTTGGCCGAAAAGTCCGCATTCTCTTCTACGGGATTCCCGCCATTCCCCTTCCTGCATGGCCTGAGATTATGGCCGGTACCTTCGGAGGCGTGATCAAAGTCATCGACCAAGTTGACGACGGGAAGGGCAACTTCCGATTCTGGGTGGTCCCTGATCCGGACGATCGCCCGTGGCCTCCACAGGAGCACATTCGCCAAGGCACGAAGGCCATGGGATGGGTCATTCTGAATCGTGTCCCTCTCTGGTATGAGCTGTGGCGACGGTTCAATCTCTTTCCGCCTGATTATCAAGAACGGCCGCCGAGCTTAATCGACACCCTCCTGCCGAAAGCAGGACGGGGTGCGAAGTAAGCACGACCCGGCATCCGTCCTTTCATTTCTCATTTCCATCGTCGCCCGACAGTCATCGTGCTTGTGCCGACCATAAGCTCGGACAGCATCGGCTTAGTCGCATCATGAAAGGAGCGCACACTATGAATCTCTTTCAATGGTTTTCAGTCGTCGTGCTTGCAGGGACTCTTGGCCTCTGCCCCGTGTTGACATCTGCCGGGGAGACTACGAAATCAAAAGATCTCCCACCGATCCCGCTTAGCCTGGATGAGGTCCAAGCCTGGATCGATCGGTCCCACCCTCTTCTGAAGGGAGCGGGGACCGAGAAGGTCATGGCGCGGGGGAAAATGCTCAAGGCGTTGGGCGCCTTTGAGCCAACCGTGGTCAACGACACGGAGGTCGAACGATTTATCTCGAGCTCGAACCCCAACGCAGGCACGCAGACGGTCGGCTTTAACGACACACTGGTCGAAGCCCGTCATCCGTGGGGATTTAAGTACAGTGCCGGCGTCCGCGAAGTGATCAATGGTCCGGCCAAGATTCCAGACTTGTCGTTCAACAATAGCAACAATCAGGTGCTGCTCGGTGGATCATTCCCCCTCTTGAAAGGCCTCTTGATGAACCCGGAGAACGCCGAACTACAGCGGTCCGAGTTGGCCGATCCACGCGCTGATGTGCGAGTCGCTCAGACCAGGCAGGATCTGTTTCTGGCGGCGGCGATACAATTCTGGGACTGGGTCGCGAGCGTAAAACTTGCGGAAGTCCAGCGTAAGGCGCTGGGCGTCGCGGAGGAGCGCTACAGGCAAGTCGAGGGCCGAGCCAAGGCCGGCGCCGTGGCTCCGCTCGACGTTGTGGAAGCCAACCAAGAAGTCCAGCGACGAAGAGAAATAGCGATCGCCGCCCAACGAGGTGTCGAACAAGAACAGCTCAAGCTGTCGATGTTTCTGTGGGAGCGCAATGCTCCAGTGACGCCCCCCATAGAGCGAGCCCCTGAATTTCCCTCGCAAATGTTGATTCCCTCTCCGGACACGATTCAGGCTCATAAACTCCAGGCAAAGGCCGATCGTCCAGAAATCAAAGAGATCGATATTGAAGCCAAGCTCAACAATATTGATTTGGCGCTGGCGAAAAACAACCTCCTTCCCAGCCTTGATGCCGAGGCGGCACCCGCACGCGCCCCCGAGAAATTTGTCCTAGGTCTTGGGTACCGGTTTGGAGTCGAACTCAGAATTCCCATTCTGCAACGAAAGAGCCGTGGCGAAGTATTAGAAGCGCAAGGGAAGGCCGACCGGTTCGTTCTGGTGCAAAAATTCCGTGAACAACAGGTCGTGATCGACGTCGACAACGCTCTATCGGCGATCGAACGGGCCAAAGAACGGGTGGCGGCTGCAACCGATTCATTACGATTGGCTAAGACACTGGAGGAAGGTGAGCGGTTCCGTTTCAGCCTGGGCGCCACCAGTGTCTTGTTCGTAAACCTGCGAGAACGCAATTCCGTTGACTCTGAAAATCAAGTCATCCGAGCGAAAGCCGACTATCAGAAAGCCCAAGCTCTGTATCAATGGGCCATTGGCGCGTGGGCGAGGAACCTGCCGTCGGCCATCCCGGTCAGCTACCGCGCGCGCGACTGAGATGGAAGAAGTGGCTTTTTCCGCTGTGTTTTGATAGCGTTAGAGCGATCCCGCTCCTGGGGAAGCGGTCCGGCTTCTCCGTTCTGAAGCCGAGGACAACCGCGCAGGCCCGCAGAAGGCCGGCGCAAACAAAAAGGCGAACTTCCGTGCAGCGTCACGCGGGCAACCAGCCGAATCTCTTTCAGTCGGTCCTCGGCTACCTCGGCGTCCTTCTGCGCTTGGAACGGCGAGTTCTCACCCTCGTGGTGTCTTATTCGCTTGCCATCGGTTTGTTCTCCCTCATCGTCCCGTTGACCGTCCAGGAACTTGTCAACACCTTCGCCTTTGCTATTCAGCCCATCACGATCGTGACCCTTGCCGGTGTCATGGTGGCCGCTCTTTTATTCGTCGGAGCCTTCCGTACGTTGCAGTACTACGCAGTCGAAGTGTTGGAGCGGCGATTCTTTGCCCGCGTCGCGATCGGCATGGCGAAACACTTACCGCACATGCAGTTTTTGGGGTTCAAGCCCCGCTATGCCAACTATTTCATGGAAACCGTGTTCATGCAGCGGGCTCTTTCGGTACTCCTGGTCGATCTCATCAACGTGATCGTCGGTGGCGCCGTCGGGATGACGATCTTGGTGTTCTATCATCCCTATTTCCTCCTCTATAACGCTCTACTCCTAGCCGGTTTCAACGTCGTTTTCTTGCTGTCGCGCGGAGGACTCAGAGCCACCATCGACATGTCGCACGCCAAGTACGACACGCTGCATTGGATGCAGGAAATCTCTTACAACCTGCTTCATTTTAAGGCGACCGACAGTCAAGCCCTGCTGATGCAAAAGACCGACGACTTGGTAAACAAGTACGTCGAAACCCGTCGCACGAGATTCGGAATCCTGGTTCGCCAATATTTGGGATCGGTCGGCTGGCAAGCGTTCGCCCATAGCGGACTCATTGCGACCGCCGGATGGCTCTTGTCGATCGGTCAATTGACCTTGGGACAATTGGTCGCGGCCGAGGTTGTTGTCAGCGGACTCCTGGCAAGCTTCGACGAGGTCGTCAAGCGGATGGGGCACATCTACTACTTTCTCACCGGATTAACCGAACTCGATTTTCTCTTGTCGCTCCCGAAGGATCAAGAGTCGGCTAGGCTCTCTGTGCCACTTCCGGACCCGACGATTCACGGTATTCGCGTGACTTGCAAAGATCTGACAGTGGAACATCCCGACATGCCGCCGATCTTCCAGAACTTCGATCTCGAAGTAACCCCAGGAGAAAAAATCGGGATCTATGCGAGCACCACGGCGGCGAAGACAGGGCTCGCACGGGTTCTGGCAGGCTTGGAAAACCCAACCAGTGGTGTCATCCGGTACAACGGCGTTGATCTCCGCCATCTTGATCTCAATTCGATCAATCGGTGCCGGGGGTTCATGATCGACTCCCAACTCTCCTTGTTCGAGGGCACGATTGAGGATAATATCGTGTTGGGACGCTCCTATGTCCCCTACAATGATGTGCGGTGGGCCTTACACATCACCGAGCTTGAGGAGGACGTCGACGCGCTTCCCCAGGGGTTGAAGACTCATATTCGGGCTCCTGGTAGGATCCTCGCTCCGACGCATATCATGCGCATCCTCTTGTCACGGGCCATCCTGGCGCGGCCACAGATTCTCATTTTCGACGGAATCCTGCACAACCTGCATCCTGCCATGCGCGAAACGATTCTGCGTCGGCTCTGTTCCAAGGACGAACCCTGGTCCGTTATCTTCGTGTCGAACGATCCGAATTTGACGCCTCACGTTGATCGCCGATTGATCCTCGAGTGAGCGGAGGTTGCACGTGGGCCTGTCTTCATACATTCGATCGTATCGGCCAAGCGGTGCACGGATCGTCATCAGCCTGCTAATCGCCGCTCTGGGCTGGCTCAGCGGTCAAGCCCTCAGTCAAGTCGATCAAGATATGCGGATCATGTATACGGAGTATACGCTGGGTGCGGCAGACTTGGCCCACATTTCGGCTGACGTGATCCGCTATCGCAACACCATCATCCGCGCCTTAGAGGCGGATAACAAGAAGGACTTCGAGCGGATTACGGAATCCCTGCCTGTCCAGCGTGCGAAAATTCAGCATGCCGTCGACCGCTATGCAGCAGCAGGATTGCGCGTGTCCCGAAGCGGACGAAGCGAGCCCGAAGATATTGAAGCGGTACGCAGGAGTTTGGATCAGTACTTCTCCGTTGCCAGCAGGACCATTGATCTTCTGACGCAAGTATGGAATGCCCCGTTGCAACCGGATCGCGAGGCACTGCGGCGTAAAGCCGAAGAACACGCCTCTGACAATGGCGGTCCAAAAATGATTCAAGTCAGCTTGGCATTGGACCGACTGCTTGATACCGTAGCCGATGTCGCCAAAGATATGCGGGACGAAGGGACCAAGACGATTCAAAAGACGAGCGTTCTGGTCATCGGAGGAAGCTTCTTCATCGCCATGTTGAATCTCTTCCTTGCTGTGCCGCGGAGGCGGGATCGTGATCGAGATGATACGGAGGTCCACCCCATGATCGAACCTCGGGATGTTCAGGTATCACTCCCTATTGGCAACGACCGGCCCAATCCCGTCTTGCGAACGGAATGAGTGATATCCCGACATATGACGGTTTGGCGTTACGTCGCGACTGCATCACGTCCGACCTCCTCTAAGAGCTTCGTTCGTTCCTCATCGGTCAGGTTTCTCCAGCTGTTGGGAGCCAATCCCGTAATTTTTATATGCATGATCCGGATACGGTGGAGTGTCAGCACGCGATAGCCGAGAGCGCGGCACATGCGTCGGATCTGTCGATTCCGACCCTCTGTGAGAATGATACGAAACCGAGCGGGACCCAGACGTTCAACCTGACAAGGCTTCGTTGGACGACCTAAGATCACGACGCCCCGGACCATCCGATCAAGGAATGCCTGATCGAATGGACGGTCCACTGACACCAGGTATTCGCGCTCATGACCAAACTCCGTTCGCAGTATCTTGTTGACGATATCGCCATCGTTCGTCAGGAGAATGAGCCCAGACGAGTCCTTGTCAAGACGGCCAATCGGAAAAATTCTCTCCTGATGGCCAATCACAGCGATGATGTTGCGGGGGACGTGAGATTCGCTCGTCGTCGTTACCCCGACCGGTTTGTGGTACTTGATGTAGATCGCCTTGTTCCCCCACGGAATGACCTGCCCATCGCGAGCAATGACATCGCCAACGGCAATTTGGTCGCCCAGTTTCGCAGGACGGCCATTAATAGTGACGCGTCCGCACTCGATGAGCCGGTCGGCTTCGCGACGAGAACAGATCCCGTGTTCAGTAAAGAATTTATTAATGCGGAGTGTTTCAGCCACAGGGAGGACAAGCCTGTTCAGTGGACTCGGCGGCCCGCTCGAATTCTCCCTAAGATCCGATAGATCAGCCTGGCGATAGAAAACTGCGGCGCAACGAACCCTTCAATCGGGGCGATTTCACTGACGTCCATGCCGAGAATACCAGGGCCATTTGCCAAGGCAGTCATGAAGTTCAGCGTATCGTACCAGCCTAGGCCACCAGGTTCCGGAGTTCCCAGCGCCGGCACGAGCGAGGCGTCAAGTCCATCGCAATCAAACGTGAGATATACCGGTCCCCGACAAGCTTTGACGACGTCAGGAATCCATTTGGTCGCTCGTCCTTCGTACGGTCCCGATGGATCGAGCAGGTTCGCGGCAAAGAATGTCGAGATGCGATCGGTGCTCCTGATGCGTTCGATTTCTTCCGGGCAGATCGAACGAATGCCGACCTGCACCAGTGGTAAACCTTCGTCGACGACACGAGCCATCACACTGGCATGACTATAGGGGTTGCCTTGATACGCCTTCCTCAAGTCTCCGTGGGCGTCGATTTGCACCACACAGAGGTTGGGATACCGACGAGCATGTGCGCGGATAGCACCGAGCGCGCCGGTATGTTCTCCGGTGAGAGTGACGAGAAACCGCCCGGCGCCGACATGCGGACGTACGAAGGCTTCAATGGCATCGACCGCAGGGCCGTCAATCTTTCCGTCAAGCTCCAACGTCGCCGCCGTCGCGATCCCGCCCCATTCACGATAGGGTTCACATTGAAGCTGTTCATCGTAAAACTCAACTTGGTGAGACGCTTCGATGATGGCTGATGGCCCTTGATCGGACCCGAGGATATAACTCGAGGTATGTTCGTACGGCGCCGGGAGCACATAGACACCGGCCCGATCGGGATGGCACCAGGGCTCTTCAAGACCTAAAAAATTGTGACGTGCACCGAGCCAGCCGGCAGGAAGGGTCATGGTCTGCTCTGTTGTGACCGCGACAGGACGCTAAGGGTGCAACGATCTCGATTGTATAACCAGTCGTTGAACCCCGTGCGACTAGCGACGACGAACCTTTTTGGGAAGATTTTCAAGAGGAATAAAGACCGCCAAGGCAACCACGGTGGTCCAACGATTAGGCTTCCCGATCGCGGATTGGGTAATGTTCAACGTACGGACGATTTTGCCGCCCATCTTGAAGACCTGTTCTCGCTCTTTCCAGGCGATGTTGGAATCGAATTCGATCCCCAACGTGGTCGCGAGCATTTGTGCAGCCAAATCCTCCGTATACTCCCCCGACTCTTCGTCGGTCTCTCCATAAGCGTGGTGCTCCGACAGATAGCCGTATGTGTGACGGTCTGTGGGAATCGCGAGGCCGATAGAAGCCGAAATCAATCGATTACGCTCGTTCGTCTCCGAGCGAGCCATGACACAATGTGTGATCTCGCCGGGGTTCAAGAGTTTTTCGCCTCGTTTGCGGGGGATGATCTTGCAGTTCGGAGGGAGGATCGAGGACACGCTGACGAGGTTACAGTAGGCCACTCCGGCGCTACGCAACGCTTGCTCGAACGAGGCGAGCTTTTCGCGATGCACGCCCACGCCTCTACTCAGAAACATATGCGTCGGTACCATAGTCCTCTTCTCCCTCTATACAGATTCACAGCGTGGGCGCTCGTTCCTCACCCAGAGCTTAAGCACAGGGTCGCTGTTGTACCAAGAATGGCGCCGCTTCGCAATATCCCCGCTCGTTTTTTTCGATTAGGCTGTACCAGGCGACTTCAGATTCAGCACGAGTAGGCGAGGCTCGGTCATTTCCTCGATCGCTGCCCTGACCCCCTCTCGTCCACTCCCGGAATCCTTCACGCCACCGTAGGGCATATGATCTGCGCGGAAGGTCGGAATTTCATTGGCCAGCACCGCTCCGACCTCCAGATGCCGAAAGGCATGAAACACTTTATTGATATCCTGCGTGAAAACACCGGCCTGCAGCCCGTAGTCGGAATCATTCAACGCCGCGATCGCTTCGTCAAACTGTCGGTAAGACGTGAGCGTCACGACGGGACCGAAGACTTCCTGACAAGACACATTCATCGTCGGCGTGACATTAGAGAGCACCGTCGCTTCGACGACCGAGCCCATCCGCTTGCCGCCCAAAAGAACGCGAGCACCTTGCGAGACCGCCTCTCCGATCCAGCCTTCCACTCGAGCGGCTGTGGATGGGTTGATCAGGGGGCCGACGACTGTGCCCTCATCGTTGGGATCACCGGCCTTCAGACGCGCAACCTGGAGCAGCAGCTTTGTCGTAAAGAGGTCCGCGACAGAATGGTGTACGAAGATTCGCTGGACGGAAATGCAGGTTTGGCCGGCATAGCCGAACCCCCCGGTTGCACAACGTTGTGCGGCAAGGTCCAAATCTGCATCCGCTTCGACGATGACGCCGGCATTTCCTCCCAGCTCCAAGACGACCTTCTTCTTTCCGCATTTTGCCTTCAACATCCACCCCACAGCAGCGCTGCCGGTAAAGCTTAACAGCCTGAAGCGAGGATCGATTACCAAGAGTTCAGCGATGGCGTTGTCGCACGGCACGACATTCAATCCGCCACGGGGTACACCTGCTTCCAAGGCAACTTCACCGAGCAGAAGCGCGGTCAAGGGTGTTTGCGGTGCAGGTTTGATCAGAATCGGATTTCCAGCCGCGAGTGCCGGTGCCACTTTATGCGCCACGAGATTGAGGGGGAAGTTGAACGGAGTAATTCCGAGCACCGGTCCGATCGGAAATCGTCGGAGGATGCCAAGATGGCCATCGGTGCCGGGGGTCCAATCGAGCGGAATCACGTCGCCGGGAATACGCTTCGCCTCTTCCGCCGCAACGGTGAATGTTTGAATGGCACGGTTGACTTCCCGTCTGGCGTCCGTAACCGGTTTCCCCGCCTCGGCGATCATCAGACGGGCAAATTCTTCCCGCCGATCGTACAGTGCCCCGGCGATCTTTTGGAGGAGATGATAGCGAGCGTGAGAAGGAAGCGACGCCATGACCGACGTCGCATCGACGGTTGACTGAATCGCAGCCTCGGCATCCGCCCGGGTTGCTTGCGATACCTCGGCAATCACCTGACCCGTGAACGGATTATTCACACGGACGACACTGTCGCCTTGTCGCCAGTGGCCGCCGATTAAGATTGGACGTGGTCCCTGCAACGGAGACGCTCCGCCAAGCACCAAGAGTTAGTCCGCGGACTCAAGTGAAGACGCGGGAGTCGGTTCGGGAGTGGGAACCGCTGCTCGCTGCTCCTCGGAAGCAGCTCTCGCGATCAACTCTTCTGTTCCCCAATCACGAATCGCCTCGAGCGAAAAAGCCTCGTACGTCGAAACTCCGTGACATGTGGGACAATCCGGCATGGGGACCTTGCGATAGAAAACTTCGCCCAGGCAGGACATGCAGACCCAAAATGCAGCCTCCCCCTCTCCTTGGGGAACGGACCAGAACAATTGTGATGCTGACATAATAAAGGTTCCTACGTGATTGGGATCGTGTAATGTCTCGCCGTCGAATGGTCAGACGATCCGCTGACTGCCAGGCGGCGCTTCCTAGGAACGCGGTGCACTGCGCAACAAACGCTCGATCTCCTCCGCAAAGTCGTCAAACGGGAATGCCCCGGGGATAGCCACTGCCGGTTCCTGTTCCGTGGCTCCTCCGACCGTATGCATCAAAATAAACCCGGGAGTCCCATGAAACCCCCAGCGGTTGGCCTCCTGACGGTCTTGGAATATGGACTCCAGGTACCGCCGTTCATCAACACACTGAGCAAAAACTACTTGATCGAGGCCGATGGACTTCGCGTAGCCCCGAAAGGCCGCTGAGTCCAAGCGCCCCCCTTCGCCAAACAATCGGTCATGCATGGCCCAATAGCGACCCTGTGCCCCGGCACACCGGGCCGCCACAGCCGCTTCGACTCCCACCCCTCGATCTGCTCGAGGGTAATCGCGGTATACGAACCGCAGCTTGCCGGTTTCGACGTACTTGGCCTGCAGTTTCGGCCAGGTGTCGCGGAAAAATTTCAGGCAATAGCCGCAGGTAAAGTCTGAATACTCGATCAAAGTGACTGGGGCATCGACGCGGCCCCGAATACGTCCATCGTCCGTGATCTCACCGATTCCAGCGGTGGCGAGTGGAATAACCACCACACTTATCAGAAACAACGTCAGGCCGATGATTCGTGTAAAACCAGCCAACATCATGTACGCTTGGGCTGTTTGGCCTTCTTCCTCTCCAGCAACCCGACCATCAATAACGGCCACACGACAGTCGCGTCGCTCAACACTTCAGCAAAACGGCCGCCTTCCTCAGGAGGGACAAATTTCCCCCACGAAATGCCTTCTTGATACGTACACCCACTCAACCCACCCCAATAGTCCGGCTCCGGACAGATTCGCACGCCATATTGAAACCGAGGCGGTTTCACATTCAGCCCCAGCCGCATGTTGGCGATTTCGATGTAGGGGCCGACTTGTTGTGCCCAATTGCGTGGGACGCCTCCACCAATCGTAAAAATGCCCAGTCGTTTGGTGGATGTCACGACATTGGTATAGCTATTGAGATCGAGGTAGGGGTTGAAAGAAGGACAAGACCGGTTGATGAAACGGAGCACCTCAAGATCATTGGTGCCTTTCCCCTGCGATCGCGCCCGATCGATTTCACGACTCATCGCCCACGTGCCGACATCCAGGCCCATTTCTGAATCAGTGAATGCGGGGATATACACCGGAATCTTCTTAAGGTACGCGCTCTTGAGGATCCCATCACCTTCAAAATCCTCGGCCAGCGTCTTCCCCAGTTCGCGTGTCAGGATTTCGGAGGACAGCGGCTGCTCGTGGTTGATCCGCTTCAGTGTCTGCGCAACAATGTGCTCGACGTAGTTCAGATTAGCTTCCATCTCCAGTGTGTCGTAGACACGATTGTAACCCTTCCTGAACAGTTCTTCGTCACTCATCGACGGGCGATGGCGATAGTGTGTTTTCCCGATGGATTCGCTGAGCCCATGTGCGATCAACGCGCCCGTCGAAACAATACCCTGGACCATGCCGTGGTCGATCATGGTGCTGACGATTTTGCCCATTTTGGCGATCGTCATCGCACCGGACAGCGTCAGGATCACCGAACAATCTGGATCATCGATCATCGACCACAGCACTTCGAAGGCTTCGCCCAATCGGCGGCCGCCAAAAGCTGTTTTGCGCATGGCGGTTAGGAGATCTTCGAAGGATCGGATCTTTTCCGGATCAAGCGGCTCAAGCGGTTCAAGCCCGTCTTTCGCACCGTCGTGGAACTCACGTGCAGCCATTGAAGACTCTACCTAGATCAGCACTGAACAAATTAATGGGAGCGCCTTCGTTATACACAACCAACGATAGAGGCGTCAACGAAGTTTGGGCGTGGAAGAAGCCAGCAGCATGCATGACCACGGTCCAAATAAATAGGACACTCCGGGGGCGTTTGTCCGCCGAAACAATCGCAGTAGAGCGAGAGCAAGTTGGCGGTGCATACGAAAGGCGATATTGATGTAGGGGGACGCCAGAGAGTCTATCTGCCCGGGGTATGTTGCACGATTAGCCAACAAAGAGCAGGCAGCACACCCAAGGAGGGTTCGAACAGAAGACAGTCACATTGTGGCATTTTGCGGATCGCCCAATGGAGCAGAGAGGCTTCCGTTCGGCTAGCTCGGTGTGGTGGTCCCAACGGGATTCGAACCCGTGTTTGGGCCTTGAGAGGGCGAAAATAGCGATTTCCACAAGGGCTTGATCTAAAACCTGGTTTCCCCATTTCGCTTGTTGACCAAGTAGTTACCTCGTTTACAGCGATTCTATTGGTCCCTGTTTATTCTATCCGTTGCTCCCATTTCTATCACAAATCCATCACAACAACTGGCCGATGGTTCACATCAAATTCGATTCCGCTGGCCGCATTAAGAGAAGAGCTTTCATGGTTGCATTTAAATTGGGATAGCAATTCCAAGTCGAAGGATCAAAAACCTCCCCCACACCAGAACCATAGACGTCGAATTATCTTGAGCTTTGCCGTATCATTTAGCCCGTTCAAAAAACAAATGATAATGGGCCGCATTTGAGCCAGGAGAAGCCATGCAGTTTGATGCGAGTGTTCTGGCACCAACTCGAAGTAATTTCCTGAAGCACGATGGACCAGCAGGCCTCGTCGTCTTCCTGGTCGCACTACCTCTGTGTCTGGGTGTGGCCCACGCCTCCGGTGCGCCGCTGTTCGCTGGCATCATCGCCGGAATTGTCGGCGGCTGCCTGATTTCGATCCTGTCTGGTTCACAGATCAGTGTGAGTGGCCCGGCCGCTGGACTCGTCGTGATTGTCATCACAGCGATTCAGACACTTGGTTCGTATCAAGCGTTCCTGGTCGCGGTGGTCCTTTGCGGGGTCATTCAGATCGTGATGGGAATACTGGGTGCCGGGGCGATTGGCGATTATGTGCCGAATTCCGTCATCAAGGGGATGCTTGCTGGGATCGGGTTAGTGATCGTGCTCAAGCAGATTCCACACGCACTCGGCCATGATCTCGACTGGATTGGTGACTTGAGCTTTCTGGAAGCCGGCAACATGAACACATTGTCGGCCATTTTCGCCGACGCCGCTCCAATTCTCGGCGGGCCGCTCCTCATTTCGGTCCTGAGTTTGATCATCCTTGTCGTCTGGGAGAAGCTTGCCTCAGGAGGTGCGCGCTTTTTCGGAGTTGTGCCCGGCTCACTCGCGGTTGTCGCGCTGGGTATTATCGTGAATCACGTCTTCCAAATTGTGGCTCCGGCGCTGTACATCAGCGATCCGCAGCACCTCGTGGAGCTGCCGGTCGCCCAATCATTCCAGGATCTGACCCATCAATTCACCATCCCCGATTTTTCTGCAATTGCAGACTCGAATGTTTGGTCAATCAGCCTGACGCTGGCCATTGTCGCAAGCATCGAAAGCCTTTTGTCGCTCGAGGCTGCAGATCGCATTGATCCGTACAGGCGGATCTCGCCTCCCAGTCGGGAACTCTGGGCGCAAGGGGCAGGCAACGTGGTCTCGGGGTTCCTCGGGGGCTTACCTGTTACCAGCGTTGTCCTTCGTACCTCCGCCAACGTGTATGCCGGCGGTCGTACCTGGATGGCTGCATTTGTTCACGGGTTCCTCTTGCTGGCAAGTGCACTCCTGATACCGCAATTGTTGAATCAGATCCCCCTTGCCTGCCTGGCGGCTATCCTCATCATGGTTGGATACAAACTGACGAAACCGGATATGTACCAGTCCGTCTACCGGCTGGGCATGACCCAATTCATCCCCTTCCTCGTGACCGTGATGGCCATTGTGTTTACAGACCTCCTAAAGGGAGTACTACTTGGCCTGGCATGCGGGCTCTTTTTCGTACTCCGCAGTAACCACCGCGATGCAGTCACCGTTGTCAGCAGGGGCAATGCCTGCCTCATTCGTCTGAATAAGGATACGACATTCATCAACAAGAGTGAGCTTAGAACGAAACTGCGAGCCATCGAACGGGGTACCGATGTGTTGATCGACGGAACGAAGGCATCCTACATCGATCGCGACATTCTTGAAGTGGTGGAAGACTTTCGGAAGATGGCCGACCACCAAGACATCACGGTAGAACTGAAACATATTGCAGGCAAAATACTCGGACCGGAGACCTAGCACGATGGACCCGTACGTCAAGCTCTTGCTGTCGAACGAAGCGTGGGTGATGGAGAAGCTCGCTCTGCGCCGCGATTTCTTTCAACGAGCGGTCCACGGACAAAAGCCGAGGTTTCTCTGGATCGGCTGTTCGGATTCGCGTGTGCCGCCCGGAGAGATTACCGGATCGGAGCCCGGCGAGCTGTTCGTCCACCGAAACATCGCAAATCAGGTATCCGAAAGCGACTTGAGCGTGGTGAGCGTGCTGCAGTACGCGGTAGAAGTGCTACAGGTAGAGCATGTCATCGTGTGCGGACATTATCATTGCGGCGGGGTCTTCCATGCAATCCACGATGAGGAGGACAAGGGCGTGATCGGACAATGGCTTGACCAAGTGAGGGCGATTTACCGTAGCCACGCGGGCGAACTCGACTGCATATCCGACTCCGCACTGCGCTTCGACCGCATGGTCGAGCTCAATGTCACCACGCAACTGAGGAATGTCGCCCGGACGGCCATCGTGCGGAAGGCTTGGGAGAAGAAGCAGGGGCTTCACCTGCACGGGTGGGTCTATGACTTGCGAACCGGGAAATTGAAGGAGCTTGAGACTCTCGACACACCCGACAAATCCAGTCCAGCATGAATATTACACTGCTTGACCGGGAGCGGACTGCATCGTACAGCTTGGGTATCAAAAACAGTTGTTTGTGACCCCAATAACAGCCAGTCTTGATCATCAATGAAATCCTGAGAATGGCGGCTCTGAATCTTGAAGGGTTTTTGACCTCATCAGGGATTCCTTTGCAAACACAGCAGACCGCGTTTAAACCACCGTTTCTTTTGACGAACGCTATCCTAGCAAGTACGCTTCAGGCATAAGCGTTCCATTCCACTCTGAATTTGAATTGGAGACTACATGATGTCGAAATCCGTCCTGCAGGTGATGTTTGTGCTGCTCGTGCTGGGCATGATTCCGCGGGTCGTACAGGCCCAGCAACCAACGCTTCCAGCTTTTGAAGATCGAACCCATGATGATCACTTTACCTTCAAGTACGGAAAGCCGTATACCCTCGATCCGTACACGTGGGTTTACACTAAGGAATTTGCACAGATGTTTCGGATGCCGGATAAGTGGATTGATGCCAATCTCAAAGGCGCATTGGCCATTGCGTTCCGCATGACCACCATTGGAATTACCACCTGCGGACTTGGGGGTCGAGAAGACAGTTGTTGGCCTCCAGTCCAATGCCAATTGGATGTCTATTATGATAACCGCATCAAGCTGCCCTGGATGCACGACGAGATCATGAGGGATTTCTTGCTTCGAGGGGTTTCATCCCATGAGTTTCTACAGGACCTGAACCACTCCAAAGGATTTCATCGCTATCGGCCAAAAGATGGAAAAGGCGTTCCAAGAGTCCTAGCCACTGAGGCTTCTCTCAGGGTTGGCAAGTACTCGTCTGGATTTGCTCCAATTGCGTACTTTGATCGTGAGTACGAACCGGGAGTTGGCCTCATCGGATGGGTCGGGATAGGGGTTTGCCCGACCCCTATAGGCATGGGGCAGATTGCGTTCTTCGATGTGGAGACCCAAGACAAGATTAATCACATGCAAGTCAAGCGCGAAGACGCGAAGCCAATACACGTAATTGAATTACCCGAATCTTTTATGCGCCGTGCCAACATCGTCTACGAACGCGATAACAAACCGAACGTGGCCGTGACCGAAAGGCTGAAACAACAACTCCTTCAGTCTCGTTAGCCTTAGATCCTTTACATGGTAGATTCTCGTATTTAGAGACCCTCTCTAAGCTTGAAGACTTCCAAGGGGAACCGATTGTGCTCATGTTGTGCTCAAGCCCACCTCATTCCAGCCCACTCAGGCCTACTCCAGCCAAAGTTCGTACTTTCTGCAAACCTTGGCCCCAGTGGGCCTGAGTGAGTTCCAGTAGGCCTGAGTAGGGTCGTGATCGCGCTTTCCTAAACCGCGCTTCGTCTACAGTGCTGCACTCTGTGGTTTTATCAGCCTCACTGTGATTCAGGAATGTCACATCGAGGCGTGATGCTTCCGCGGGTAGCCGGTGAAGTGGGTAGGAGTTACCAGATGCCTACCTGCCTTCATCCTTGACATCTAGGTACCGCCAGCCTAGCCTACTCCTCACTGTAAGTTTTCTGCATAGCTGCAGAACGGGGCGAGGGCACCGCACTCACACAATAAGCACACCTATTCGCTCGCAAGCCACTGCCGGTACAGAACAACTCTCATCAAGTCGATGAGGAGGATGACGCCATGTCGGAGAACTCGGATGAACTAAATGGATTGACCCGCCGGGAACTCACTAAGATCCTGGGAGCCTCCGTCGGACTGGCCTGCCTTGCGCCCCTGGCCGGCTGTGGCGAGCTTTGGGAACGCCAACCGGTCATCCCCGTTGACATCTGGCACAAGGGCGTCTGCCGGTTCTGCGGAACGGGCTGCGGCGTTATGATCGGCCTTAAGGATAATAAAATTGCCGACGTGAAAGGGGACGACGAGGGCCACAACCGCGGTCGCCTCTGTATCAAGGGCTTGGCCACCCGTGACATTCTCTACACCGAAGGCCGCGCCCTGTACCCGATGATCCGGAAGAATGGTGAGTTCCAGCGGGCGAGCTGGGACGAAGCCATGGCGCTGGTGGCGCAAAAGTTCAAGGAATCGATCGAGACACATGGGCCGGACAGTGTGGCCTTCTATGGGAGTGGGCAGCTCTTCACGCAGGAGAGTTACACCGCGAATAAATTGTTCAAGGCCGGGATCGGCACCAACAATGTCGATGGGAACCCGCGCTTGTGCATGGCGTCGGCCGTCACCGGTTACACGACGACCTTTGGCAAGGATGAGCCAGCGGGCTGTTTCGAAGACATGGACGATGCCGAGTGTTTTTTTATCACGGGATCAAACACTCTGGAGTGCCATCCGATACTCTGGGAACGCGTGCGGGACCGTAAGCGGAGTCACCCGGATACCAAGATCATCGTCGTGGACCCGCGCAAAACCTTTACGGCACGGCACGCGGACCTATATCTACCCATCTATCCGGGGACGGACGTCTCCCTCTACAACGCGATGATTCACGTGTTTCTCGAACAGAAATTCGTCGACGCGGACATGGTCGAACACTATCTCTCATTTCAGGAAGGCGAAGCGAACCGGACGTTCGACGACTTCAAGCGGCACATTGCGAACTTTACGCCGGAGGCGGCGGCCAAAACCTGCGGCATCACTCCGCGGGATATTCGCGAAGCGGCCTTTCTCTTCGCCTCGTCGAAGGCCACGATGTCGTTGTGGACCATGGGGCTGAACCAGCAAGCGCAGGGGACTGCGTCCAACCGGCTGGTCTGCGCGATGCATCTCCTGACGGGACACTTTGGCCGTCCCGGCGCCACACCGTTTTCGTTGACTGGTCAGCCGAACGCCTGCGGCGGGGTGCGCGACACCGGCTCGCTCGCGCATGCGCTGCCGAACGGACGTCTGGTGGCCAACCCCAAGCACCGGGAGGAAATGGAGGATTTGTGGAATGTCCCGCGCGGGCGGATCAGTCCGAAGCCAGGCTTCCATGCCGTCGCTTTGTTTGACGCAATGAACCGCGGGGCAGTGAAATGCTGTCTAGTGATGTGCACCAATCCTGGACAGACGCTCCCCAACGTCACGGCCTACCGGGAAGGGATGGAGAAGGCCTTCTTGGTCGTGGTGGACGCGTTTCATCCGACGGAAACGACACAATTCGCCGACGTGGTGCTGCCTGCCGCCCTATGGGTCGAGGAGGAAGGCGTCACGGGTAACGCGGAGCGACGCTATCACCTCACTCCAAAACTCGTGGACCCACCTGGGGAAGCTAAAAGTGACCTCGAAATTCTGGTGGACCTGGCGGACCGCCTCGGCCACGGTGATCTGATCTCAGCCAGAACTCCGAAAGACGTGTGGGATGAATGGCGTAGGGTCTCAGCCCAGTCGAAATACAACTTTGAAGGCATTACCTACGAGCGGTTGCAGAAAGAGCGCGGGCTTCTCTGGCCCTGCCCGACGGAGACGCATCCGGGTACGAAACGGCGGTACGTCCCGGGTGAAGATCCCATGGCGACGGGCACGGGCCGGTTCGATTTCTACGGAAAACCGGATGGACGAGCCACCGTCTGGCTGGATCATCAGGAAGAACCGCTTGATCCCTACACCGCCGAGTTTCCGCTGATCTTCAACACGGGCCGGATTCTAGAGCACTGGCATACGATGACCATCACTGGTAAGGCACCTACACTTCAGGGTATCCACCCCGACTACCTGGAGATCCACCCCTACGATGCCTATCAGTTACAAATCAAGGACGGTGATCCGGTTGTGGTGAAGAGCCGGCGCGGAGAAGTCGAGCTGCGGGCTCGTCTGACGGAGGTTGTGCGGCCAGGGATGGTGTTCGCAACCATGCACTCCGCCAAGCATCTGGTGAACCAATCCACTCAGGACGTCTACGATCCTTATTCGAAGCAACCAGCCTACAAACGTTGTGCGGTCGCAGTTCGGCGGAAGATGGCCTAGCGGAGGACTCTGACCATGACAGAACAACTCGGGTCTCGCCGGAATCAGTTGATTGTCCTCATGGCGTTCCTTGCGGAAGCGTGGCTAGCGGCCTCTCCTGCATGGGCGGTCGAGACGCACGGCAGATGGTCAGACGTTGATGTCTTGCGCGGGATAGGCATAGCGGCCGCAGTGGGGGGCATCCTTCTGCTCATTCTGGTTCAGCACGTGTACCGAAACAAACTTCAGCATAGTACCTATCGGCGCCTGCTCCTCATCGGGTTGTTTGTGCTGCCGATTATCGTGACCTGGAGTACCACGAGGACGGTCATGGAGGGGACCAAGTCGGTGCAGGCCTGCATGTCCTGCCACGTGATGCAGCCCTTCGTCAACGACATGGAAAATCCAAGCAGCCCGACGTTGGCCGCGCGGCACTACCGGAACAACTGGATTGCGAAAGACCAGTGCTACTCCTGTCACGTGACCTACGGCGCGACCGGTACCGTGGAAGGTAAACGAGACGGATTCCGACACTGGCTGTATTACATCACCAATACCTACGCGGATCCCATTCAGTACGCGGGCAGTTACGACAATTCCAATTGTATGAACTGCCATCGAGGAACCGGCAAGTGGGAGCGTGTGAAGAGCCATCAAGCGCTCGTGGCAGAGCTTGCAGCAGACCGCATCGCATGTATCTCCTGTCACGGACCGCCCCATCCCCTACCGAGCGAGCGAAAAAAGATGGCGAGCCGAATAACAACGACCGCGGAGCTGGGAGGTCATTATGGAAACGACCAACGTCCCTGATCGCGCCGCGGCATGGGTCGAGAGGCAATTGACACTGGCCGTGTATACCGCCATTGTGGGCCTCGTCTGCGTGTTGCTGTTTCTTTGGTACGGGTTCGGCGCGTGGACGATGGGGTTGGGGACCTTCATCGGCATCCCTCTGCTTGGGCTCGCGGGCCTGCTGTACCTCAGCGCCGTCGCCGCCGACCTGAAACGGCGGCGTGCCTTCTAATGACGTATCTGTCTTCGCTAGATCTTGAGCGCATGGGGCGAGCGCAGAAGCAATCAATCGATGAAAGAAACGGTGCCATCATGAAGTGCTGAGCAAGATATTGGGCACAATGAAGGAGGCATGTAGCTACGCTTCCGGGAGGGAACAATCAATGAGATATGACACGCTCATCATCTTACTTCTTTCTCTAATAGTAGGTCTCTCGCTTCAACCGTCGATGGCATGGGCAGGAAAGTCGGCTGAGGCGGCCGAGATCGACCGTGAGGCGGATGCGGCCCTCAAGAAATTGCTGGCGGATACGCCGGAAGCGGAGACGTTTCGAGAGGATGCCAAGGGCATCCTCATCTTTCCGAGTATCACGAAGGGTGGCTTTATTGTTGGGGCTCACTATGGGAAAGGTGCCCTCAAAAAAAATGGGGCAACGGTCGGGTATTACAGTACCACGGCTGCATCCTACGGTCTGCAGGCCGGCGTGCAATCGTTCGGCTACGTCCTGTTCTTCATGAACGACAAGGCGTTGGAGTATCTAGACAATAGCTCGGGGTGGGAGGTCGGGGTCGGTCCCAGTATCGTGGTCGTGGATAAAGGCGCGGGGAAGAGCGTGACGACAACGACAGGACGGAGCGATGTCTATGCCTTCATCTTCAGCCAGCAGGGGCTGATGGCGGGCTTGGGGTTGCAGGGCTCAAAGATCACCAAAATTGAGCCGTAGATCGCGGCGACCCACCAAGGGTACTGGCAGACGTGTAGGGCAACAGTCGTGAATGAACTGAGAAAGGAGAAGGGATAATGAGGGTGCTGCAGATTAGCGTGCTGATGTTTTCGGTTCTGCTTCTCGGTCCCGTTCAGGCCCAAGAAGCGAATCAAATGAACATGGAGATTCTGAAAGAGAAAATCAAAGCCGACAAAAAGCTGATCATCGCCAACAATATGACGCTCACCGATGCGGAAGCGAAGAACTTCTGGCCGCTCTACGATGCGTATCAGAAGGAATTGGAGCAGATCAATCAGCGGATGATCACCACGATCAAGAGCTATGCCGATGCCTACAATGCCGGGAAGGGTGAGATTTCCAATGACACCGCCAAAAAGTTGCTGGCTGACGCCTTGGCGGTCGATGAATCCGAAGTGAAGCTGCGGCAATCGTATGCGGCGAAAATGGGGAAGGTCCTTCCTGCGACGAAAGTCGCCCGCTATATCCAGCTTGAAAACAAGATCCGGGCGGTCGTGAAGTTCGAGCTGGCCGCGCTGATTCCCTTGGCGAGTTGAGGCATGCGACTATGTCAGCGTGCTGGTAAAAGCCTGTGATCGACAAAAACGATCAGCCAGCCGGCGCATCAAAAGGTTGTCAGCATGCGACTGCTATTCTCTGGATTCCATTGGGGATCAGAAACAGCACGCGTAAGGGTCAAAAACAACTATTTTTGACCTGAACCCTTGTGTAGCGAAAGAACCTGTTCTTCAGTCAGTGCTTGGCCCTTTATTCTCGGTGTCCTCAGTTATTTTCAATTCAAGGAGTATGTTGCAGCCTTCTAAGGTGAACTATAGGTTGCCGCAACCGGCCAAGCTCAACAGCGTGCTCATCATTGGAAAGCGGTGAAGAATCGAGGATCGCAAAACACCCAAGCGATCCTTATATCGGCACACCTAGTTAGATGTTTTGAAGGGGGCCCACCCCCAGCCATCGTGCTTATAGCCCTTCTTCTCCATGCACGCCACGTAGGCATCTGTGTCAGTTACAGGAACCTCGTAGGAAGTTCCTGCAACCATTCCTGGGACGACCCCCTCATGCTGGGCGATGCTTAAACACTCGCGCTGATCGACGGACCAGTCTGCTTCACTTGTCCCTTGGGGAACGATGAATGAGTGGGAAGTGATGCTACACCCTGCGAGTACAGGAAGTGCGAGCGCAAGAACAGTGCTACGCATCAGAGCCTCCTTCAGCTTTTGTTGATCTCGCACGACAACCACTTAGCCCCCCTCTTTTGGGAGCCCTTTGAAGAGGCGCTCGGGAATCAACGGCGTGCGGAACACCCAGCGTATGCCGGCCTGCACCGTCCAGTCGAGACCCAGTGGCGTATTATCCCCCGTGATTCCCACACCGGGCCCAGCAAACACGTTCCAATGATTATCAAACCGGTAGCCGATTTGGCCCACCACGTTCGACGCGGTCGGTCGGTGGGTATTCCAATCGTTGTTCCAGGTTCCCTGGACCGAAGTCCACCAATGATCGGACCAGATGGTGTTGATGGTCCCCTGGACCTGCAAAAAGTGGAGGTCGGTGCGGGAGGGATCGCCGCCGACGGAGCTGTAGTCCTGGACCAGGAGATAGAACATGGAGCGCACTCGGGCCAGCGGGGCGGCCAGCACCCCGCCCGGTCCGAGAGTATACTTGCCCGTGCCGAGTCGGTCCGGCGAGGCCGTTGGAAACAACACGTCTGTCCCGAGGAACACTGCCACGTACTCACTGGCATACACCCGCCCACCCACGCGAACCACCGTATCGCTAAGGCCGTTCGTCGGGAATCCCTGCCGCTGCTGATCGGCCCATACATAGGGCACCGTGGCCTGGACGCCAAAGTTGGGTGTGACCGGAAGGCGGATGACAGCCGTCGCGGTGTCCAGACGCTGCCCGAGGGTGAACTGACTGTGCCCGTAGGTGAGTTGATAGTAGCCGATGATGGCGGTCGGGTCTGTGCCGAAGGCCGAGGCAGCCTCCGAGAGGCGCTTTCGTTCTGCCGTAAGGCGGGCGCGCTCCTCTGGCGTAGCGCCCTGCAGGCCCGAGAACAGCCGTCGGTCCTCCGGCGGTGGCGGCTCCTCCGGTGGTTCGACGGCTGCCTCGTCAATATGTCCACCAGATGTCTCGGCCGCGATTGAAACTGAGCCTATTCCGGAATCAAAGATTCCAAAGAGACCGAGGACGATAAGGAGTATCAGACTCGTTGACGGGCCGGGAGTGTTCAACCAGCTTCCATGTGAGTCATTAACATTTGTTTTTGACCCTTGTCGCTTGAAGCAAGATCCCCTGTGAATTTCGACACCATCGGTCTTCAATTTCGGCGGGGCTTTTGACCCGGTTCCTCACCAGATTGGACTTCTATTCGTTTCGTGACCTGTCACCGATTTCGGATGCGTAAGCTAGCACTGTGGGTAACGCTGAGTAAACCCGCGTAAAGCGCGTAAGCTAGCTTGTCCCTATCTCGCACAGTGCGGTGCGCGAACACCGAAGCATTTCGTCCGTGAGAACCCGTTCGGATTTTTGGAAAAACAAACCGGGCAAGCTTACCCCGATCGGCTCGGACTGGAATCGGACCGCTGGACCAGACGATGGCCGAGTGACAGCTAGGCAGAGTTGGTAACTACTCGCGCCGTTTATTCGTTAAGGCAGCCACCGCTGCGGGTCTGCCTGCACAGATACCGTCGTGCTCCTCTCGCGTTGGGCCCTTCCTCTGCACTCCCCTCTCGGTTGCCAAAACCCGACACGAGTGTGGGCCGGTCATGTCGGGTTTTTGATTGTTGCATAGCACAGCCTATATACCCCAATCAGAACCAACAGTGCTTATGCGGGCTGCGTGGACTAGCCACACCCAGAGGCCAGCATGTTGTGGACTGTGAAAGACCTCGCACACAGGTTGAACATCAAACCCTCGACGGTCTACTCGTGGGCGACGCACGGACGGATTCCCTGTCTCAAGATTCATGGCGCGCTCCGGTTCCGTCGTGAGGAGATCGAGCGCTGGCTGGAGTCGCTCCGAGTGCAGCAGCCACTCACCGCACCAAGCGACCCTCACACAGCGCTCGATGTCCTCATTGCTCGGACGAAACAGCACGCCTATACTCCTCCTCCACGGGGAAGCCAGACCAGATCAAGCCTCATCAGGAAGGAGGAAACGGATGGGGCTCTATAAGCGACACCGTGTTTGGTGGATGAGTTTCACATACAACGGAGAACAGATTCGCCGTTCGACCGGCACAACCAATAAGCGATTAGCTGAGGCAATCTGCTCAAAAGTCAGAGTCAAGATCATTGAAGGCCAATACTTCGACCGAGGGGAAGAGCAGGATCGGACCGTCGGAGAAATGATGGAGCGGTATTTTCGAGAGCGGGTTGCTGGTGGGAATCGTCATAGTGAGCGGCGAGCCCGCTCCATTCTTACCAACTTGCGCTCGGTGTTCGGCTCAAAAACACTCGCTGCGGTCACGCCGAAAGAAATTGCCACGTATAAGGCAAACCGTCACCAGCAAGGGGCCAAACCGGCAACGATCGCCAAAGAACTGGGGCTCATGAAGGCGGCCTACAACGTGGCTATTCGGGAATGGGAATGGTGCCGAGAGAATCCGGTCTGCCGGGTGATGTTTGGACGAATTCGGAATGCTCGCGTCCGGTATCTCGACGACGGGACGTTTGAACGGGTCGTCAAGGCATGTCCGGCCTGGCTCCAGCCCATCGTCCTGATCGCGCGCTACACCGGCATGCGGCGGGAGAACGTCGTGATGCTTCAGTGGTCGCAGGTGGATTTACACCGGAAGTTGATTGTCCTTGAGTCCACCAAAAATGGCGATCGGCTCGGGGTGCCCCTGTGTGATCCTGTGATGACCATCTTGCAAAAGTTAAGGGGCACGAGATTGAACCCCTTCGGACCTGTGTTCACTCGGCTGGATGGAGAACCCCTGACAGGTGATGCCGTGGGGATCGCCTTCGGGCGAGTCTGTCGTCGGATTGGGATTGAGGATTTCCGCTTTCACGATCTACGACACACGTTTGCGTCGAGCTTGGTGCAGCAAGGTGTGGATCTGTACCATGTACAGCGACTGTTAGGGCACCGAGATGGTCGGATGACCCAACGTTACGCGCATCTGGCACCTGAAAATCTGCGTGACGCGATCCAGGTGTTCAATCGCGGTAATCACAAAATTAGCACACAGGCAGCGGACCGCTCTGAGAGCATGGCACTAAGTCCTTGGAAATAAGTGGTGGTCCCAACGGGATTCGAACCCGTGTTTTAATTCGACTGCGACTTCGCCATTTATTTACGCGAGCTTCGATTATTTTCTTCCAGTCAGAATGGGGTATGACTAAAACATGGGGCTGAATTTAGGATTATGTGTAGGTATTAGGTTGGCGCTGATAGCATCGCTTCCGAAATGGCAGTTCAATGGAAAGTTCGCTTTGCTAGCAACCCCATGAGTCTGGTGTGGAGGGCAACCAGATCATGTATAACTGTGACCTTGCTATTGAGCAAGAGATGCTCGATAGCAAGTGCGCCTTGTCCGCCAATCGCAACAGCCCAGCGCATCGATAGAGATTCGAGTTCTTGGAGAAGTTGTCGTACCACTGCGTCCGACTTCACCTCAGTCAGAGACAGAAGAACCAGATCAGGTTCGACACGCTCACAGAATGTCTGAAGATCGGAAATGGGAAGGTTCGGTCCGAGATAATAGACATGGCAACCCCGCGTGGCGGCGATATATGCCACAGCCTGTGCACCAATCTCATGGGGCTCACCTTCCGGACATGCAACCAGAACACGCGGCCCGAATTCGTTTACTGGAAGTTGGTTCGTGACTGAAAATAACTTCTGCTGAACGAGTTTTGTCACATAGTGTTCCACCGCAATACTCACTCGTCCTTCGTGCCATAGCTCTCCAACACGGCGTTGCAGCGGAAGCAGGATTCTCTGCAGCGCCTCTTCAAACGGGATGACCGCTACTGCCCCATTGAGCTTCCTTTCGAAGCGGGTTTTATCGAGCGGATCGAGGAGCTTAACCAGTTCGTCGAGGAGACTCGCGTGCGGCTGCAGTTCTTGCGTGGTGGGAATCCCGCTGGTCCGCATTCGTTGGAGTAACGAATCGCGCCCCTCTAATGCGAGCGCGCCGATCGTCTGGCCGCGATCCAGTTCCTCTTTCAGGAATCGAAGGAGCGTCACATCTTGGTCCGTGTATTCTCTATAGCGGTTTGCGCTGCGCAAAGGTTTGACTAGTTCATACCGCCTCTCCCAGACCCTTATCACATCCTTCGAGAGACCTGTTAGCTTCGCAACTATATGAATTCTATAAGTATTCATGACTTATTGTTCATAATATTCTTGCGTCCAGTGTTTGTCAAATATTTTAAATTACAACACTTGACACATTGGACAACATGGGTTATACATTAGACATACATTGAACATACATTAAACATCAAATATGCGGAGGTGATCATGGCAACAGCGGCGGAGAAAAGAGAATCGGCGGCGGAACTCACGATGCAGGGCTTCTCCAGCAAAGGCATCCAAGGCGGACGGTGCCATCAGTGCGGAGGACTCATGGTCGGCGAGTTCTGCATGGACTTACTAAACGGCAGTGGGGAACTCGAGTTCCTCGCCTCACGATGCGTCCAGTGCGGGGAGGTCGTCGATCCAGTGATTCTGATGAACCGGAGGCTGCAGCGGAGCGCAGCTGCGGCACAGCCAGGCGAGGTGCTTTCGCAGTCAGTCGGATCTCAGGTGGCAGCGTAGCGATGCGCTCAACCGACCAGGATGGTCCTGGTCTTTCTCAACACTAAGGAGGTTTCTCATGCGGAGTCAAATGGTTCTTCAGGCAGGATTAGGCGTTTTGTTGGCAGTTGGTTCTGCTTCTCTGGCCACGGCGGACAAGCCGAATACCGACAAGGATATGGTCAAGATCCCTCGATCCGAATTTACGATGGGGAGTCATGAACATGCGGATGAGGCCCCGCACCAAGTGGTGTTGGACAGCTACCTGATCGATAAGTACGAGGTCTCAAATGCGCGATTCAAAGAATTCATGAAGGCCACCGGGCATCCGGCTCCTGCGTATTGGGATGATCCGCGACTCAGCAAACCCAATCAGCCAGTCGTCGGTGTGAGTTGGAACGATGCCAATGCCTTTTGCATCTGGGAAGGCAAGCGACTGCCGACCGAGGCGGAATGGGAGCGGGCGGCGAAGGGTCCGGAGGGCGACAATCACTACCCGTGGGGACATAAGCTCGATCCGCAGAAAGCCAATTATGGACAGAACGTCGGTCGGACCATGCCGGTGGACTCCTACCCTGAAGGTGTCAGCGGATTTGGGGTGTACAACATGGCAGGAAACGTCTTCGAATGGGTCGCTGACTGGTATGACCCAAAGTACTATAAGGAGAGCCTCGCCCTGAATCCGCAAGGGCCGGATAAAGGATACAACTTCGCGAATCAGGGGCCTGTGAAGGTACTGCGCGGGGGCTCCTGGCTGGCGCCGGAGACCTCGTTGCACACAAGCCACCGGTTCTGGAACCAGCCCGACAACAACTCCTATGGAGTAGGCCTCGGGTTCCGTTGCGCGAAGTCGGCTCCCGCCATCTCTGACGAATCGATCCAGGCGGGACGTGACGCTTTCATTGCCGCCCTTGTTGCAATGGGAGCGGAAAAACACGCGGACGCAATGGCCTCAATTGAAAAGGCTCTGGCTGCCGATCCGGGGAACAAGGAATATCTGGCCACCCGTGATCTCATCAAGAAGAACATGAAGAAGAAACACTAAACGTCGACCCGGCTCAAGGGGCGGTAAGACCGCCCCTTCCGAGCCGAATGAGCGACTGGAGTTTCAGCCAACATGATTCGCGGTCTGAAGAAAAGAATCCCGGGGTTTCAAGATAAACCATCGGGATCGTGACGGAGGCGGACGCATGACACAGTACACGACACTGGTTCTCGGAATTTCTTTCAGTGCGTTCCTGCGAGTGGCCCCTCTCATGGCCGGGCCCATCGATCCAGTCCAGCATCCACACCCGGAGCAAGCGACATCGGTCCACGAAGCCGAGCATGCTGTGGACCACGCATGGGAGGTCTATCACCGGGCGGCATTAGGGGGAACCGTGGCGTCCCCTGCTCTGCAGGCCGAGATTGAGGAGCATCTGCACGAGGCCAGAACCCTCGTGACTCGGGCACAGGAGGCGGCCGAACGCGGAGACAAACGTGAGGTGGATCATCTGGTCGGGCAAGTGAAGATTCATTCGACAAAAGCCATCGAAGGCAGCAAGGAGCCGAAGAAATGAAATCTGCCTCTGATAACGGACCGCTGTGCCGAACACTTTGTGTGGTGATCGTGATTTCAACTTGTACCCTGAGTCCGGCGCTGGCAGCGTCAGCGGATCGGAAAGAGATTGATCCGGTCCCCATGGTGATGATTCCAGCCGGAGAGTTCTTGATGGGCAGTCCGGAAGGACAAGGGCGCGCCGATGAGCGGCCTCAACGGTCAGTGTACCTCGACGCGTTCGCAATTGATCAAGTCGAAGTGACCAATAAACGGTATATGGCCTTCGTCACAGCAACGGGCCATCGCAGTCCGCCGAACCCATACGGAACGGGCCCGTTGGTGTCCATCAAAGGCATTGAGCAACTCCCTGTCGTGCAAACAACTTGGTACGACGCCAAGGCCTACTGTAGTTGGGCCAAGAAGCGACTGCCGACGGAGGCGGAATGGGAAAAGGCAGCTCGTGGCACGGACGGCCGGCTGTACCCCTGGGGCAACGAACCGGCCACATTGAAGCGTGCCAACTTCGACCGCGAATGGGAGGAAGACAAGACCTTATATCCGGTTGGATCGCTGCTGGGAGGCGACTCGCCGTACGGGGTGAAAGACATGGCCGGCAATGCCAGAGAGTGGGTTGCCGACTGGTACGACGGGGACTACTACAAACTGGCACCGGTTCGGAATCCACAAGGACCCGACAAAAAGGGGGTCGTCCGGTCGATCCGCGGTGGATCTTGGCACAGCCCAGTGGGTGATATCACCACCACCGCGAGAGGTCGTGGTGGGTTTGCGTTGCAGACCCACGGAACCGGTTTCCGCTGCGCGAGTAGTCTGGATGGTGATCAACAGAAATAGTCGCGGAGGATTCGTCAATGTTTGAGGGTGAGTTGTGGAGCTTCGGAGGCCGGTACACATGTTACCTGTGGTGGCGCCGCAACTCCGCACGGCGTTACCCACTAAGGTCGACGGGTCCTGATCCCCTGTGAAGGGCCCGTCCCCCTTGGTGCCATTTGGATTGACGCCTTATTGAATATCTTATGGGAGGAGAACGCTGTGAACGTTGTGGTAGCAGGCGGAACGGGATTTATTGGGAGGAGTCTCTGTAAGAGGCTTCTTCTTTGCGGTCACCGTGTGACGATTCTGACGAGGAGACGAACGGAAGTCGAACGCCTGTTTGGGACAATGGTGAAACCAATCGAATGGGATGGCACCTCATCGGGCCGCTGGGAAGAGGCGTTACAAGGAACACAGGCGGTGGTGAACCTCGCCGGGGCCTCGATTGCCGAAGCACGCTGGACGGAGAGCCGAAAGCAGTTGCTCACTCAAAGTAGACTTAATGCGACACGTGCACTTGTCCAAGCCTGCTTCCGTCTGCCGGTGACGCCACAGGTGCTCATAAACGCGTCAGGTATTGGGTTCTATGGCCACCAGGATGATCGGGTGGTCGATGAAGCTAGCCCAGCTGGTAAGGGATTTCTGGCTGATTTATGTGTGCAGTGGGAATCAGCCGCGCAGAAAGCCGCTGCAAAGGGTATTCGAACCGTCTGTCTAAGGACCGGTCTGGTGCTTGGAGACGACGGAGGCGCACTCCCTCGCATGGTCCTGCCGTTCCGGCTTTTCATAGGAGGACCTGCGGGGCCCGGCACTCAGTGGGTCTCGTGGATTCATCGGGATGATTATGCGGGACTCATCGAGTGGACGCTTTCGACACCGAGTGTATCCGGACCCGTTAACGCTGTGGCACCAGAACCAGTCACCATGACGGAATTCTGCAGAACACTCGGTCAGGTGTTGCACAGGCCCTCGTGGATTCCCGTGCCTGAAGTTGTGTTCGGGTTGGCCTTGGGAGAACTTGGATCTCTCATGACAACGGGTCAACGAGTGAAGCCGGCGAAGGCGGAACAAGGGGGATACCGTTTTCAGTATTCGTACCTCACCAAGGCCTTACAGAATATCTTCACCCTGCAGTGACACGAGGTGCCTGTATAATGCGCAGCATCGTTTGGTTCAGGCGCGATCTCAGACTCCACGATAACCCGGCCCTCATGGCAGCCTGCAAGGAGTGCGACGAGATCATTCCCCTCTTCGTGTTTGACGAACCACTCCTGCAATCGCATGAGTTCGGTCCGGCCTGCGTGAACTTCATGCTCGGATGCTTAGAGGACCTCGCGTCCTCGCTCGCCAAGCTGGGGCTTCCTTTCCAATGGCGGCGCGGCACGCAGGGCGAGGAAGTCGTGAATGCGGCGAAGAGTTGGAAGGCCGACATCGTATACTGGAACCGCGACTATGAGCCGGGCGCGATCAAACGAGATCTCATCGTGGCTCAACGACTGGCTAAGCTCGGGGTGATTGTGCGCACGTTCAAGGACCATGTCGTGTTTGAAGCCGAAGAGGTCCGGAGCGCCACTGGCGAACCGCTGCAGCGCTATAGTGCCTATCGGGCGCGCTGGTGGGCCAAGTGGCACGCGGTGAAGCCGCTGCCGTTGCCGGTCCCCTCGACCGTGAAGCGCCCGAAGGCGGACCGGTTGCTGTTACCTCTCCCGCTGCCTTCGGCTTCGGATCTGGGATATGAACTCCTTACGCCATGGATCGGACCGGGGGAATGTCGGGCCCGCAAGCGCCTTGAAGAATTTCTCGCTGGTCCCATTCATCGCTATGTCGACGGCCGAAACCTTCCGGGAATCGACGGAAGCTCCAAGCTCTCTCCCCATTTCCGTTTCGGCACGCTCTCGCCGCGGGACGCGGTTCATGCGGCGCTCGGTACATTAGCGAAAGGCGGGCGCGTCTCGCGCCCTGATATCCTGACCTGGATCGATGAATTGATCTGGCGAGAGTTCTTCCAACAGGTATTGACTGCCTTCCCGCGGGTCGTCGAAGGGCCGTTCCGGTATGCGGCCGTATCTCCTCCACGGGAACGGGACCCTGAGCGGGATCCCTTGTTTCAGGCCTGGTGCGAGGGACGGACGGGCTATCCGATCGTTGATGCCGGCATGCGTCAACTGAATCAGACCGGCTGGATGCACAACCGAGTGCGCATGATCGTGGCGTCATTCCTAATCAAGGATCTTCGGATCGACTGGCAGCGCGGAGAGCGGTATTTCATGAATCACCTTCTCGACGCCGACGTGGCTGCTAACAACGGCAACTGGCAGTGGTGCGCTTCGACCGGGACGGATGCGATGCGCGCGTACCGGATCTTTAACCCCGCGTTGCAGAGCAAAAAGTTCGATCCCGATGGGGCGTATATTCGCCGCTATGTGCCGGAACTGGCGCGGGTGGCCACCCAGCGGATTCATGAGCCCCATGTGATGACTCTCGATGAACAGAGCCGGTCCCATTGTCGCATTGGGGTGGACTACCCCTCGCCGGTTGTGGATCATCGACAGGCTCGCCGGGAATACCTCGGCCTCAGCAAACAGCAGGTAAGGCGGTGACACCCGCCCCGCTTCGCCTCGGAATCAGCCGCTGTCTGCTCGGGGACGAAGTGCGGTTCGACGGCGGCCATAAGCGCGACCATTTTCTGACGGACGTCTTCGGGCGCTATGTGGAGTGGGTGCCCATCTGTCCAGAAGTCGAGGCGGGACTGGGTACGCCCCGGGAAGCCATGCGGCTGGTCGGCGACCCTAATCGCCCGCGGCTGATCACGATCAAGAGCGGGAGGGATCATACGGACGCGCTGTGCAAGATGACCGCCGATCGTCTCGACTCACTCGAGGCACTGGATCTCTCAGGCTATATCTTCAAGAAGGACTCGCCGAGCTGCGGTGTCGAGCGGGTCCGGATCTATAACCAGCATGGCATGCCCAGCCGGAATGGCATCGGTATTTTCGCACGTGCATTTATCAAACGGTTTCCCCTGATCCCAGTCGAGGAGGAAGGGCGGCTCTGTGATCCGTCTCTGCGCGAGAACTTCATCGAGCGCATCTTCTGTTACCATCGGTACCTGGACCTCGTGGGCCGGGGAGTGACCAGACAGGCAGTGGTGCGATTCCACACAATTCATAAATTCTTGCTGCTGGCACACAGCCAGCCCCACTACCAAGTCCTTGGGCGGCTGGTAGGTCGGGCCGACCAGTATCGTACCAAGGAGTTGGCCGCAAAATACGGGGAGCTCTTCATGAAAGCGTTGGCCGTGAGAGCAACCGCCCGCAAGCACGTGAATGTGCTGCATCATATTCTCGGCTACTTCAAGAACCGATTAGAGGCCGAGGACAAATCGGAACTCTTAGGCGTGATCGAAGACTATCATCGAGGGCTCACGCCCCTGATCGTCCCGCTGACGCTGATCAAGCACTACGTCCGCAGATTCGACGTGGGCTACATTCAGGACCAGGTCTATCTCAACCCGCATCCAAAGGAACTGATGCTTCGGAATCACGTCTAGGATGAGTCCTGGCGGTGCCACAACGTGGAATCGTTCCATTATAGACACTGCGCAAGTTGTGGCATAGGAGAGATGACGAGGCCCCGTTATCTCACGTACACGACTCCAGGCAGATCCTTGAGATCCGCATCACTCGTGATCACCTCGGCCTCCTGATCTTTGGCCGTGGCATAGACGATCGCATCGGCCATCGCCAATCCGTGTCGCAGACTTAAGTCAGCAGCCAAGAACGCGATCGATTCCGTCAAGGGAATGACCTGGGTCGCGTTCAGCCGTCCGGCAAACAATAACGCCGTCTCTTCACCTTGCTCGCGTTTGATCTTCTTGTATACCTCGTACAGAACGACAGTTGGGGTAATGAGCTGATACCGAGGGGTCAGATAGGCGGCATACTGTTCACTGAGAGGACCGCCTGTGAAGAATTCGATCCACCCGCTAGAATCTAAGAGGATCTTCACAGTCGCTCTTTCTTCTCTCGCACATCCGTGTTTGACATCCCTTTGAGAGCACCTTTCAAGGCTTTCAGTGGGACCTCGGGTACCAAGGTAATCACTCCGCCCTTTTCGACGACTTGCAGGCGCTGTCGTGGGTTCAAGTGGAGCTTCTCTCGCACCTCCTTGGGTATGACGACCTGGAACTTCGATGAAATGGTTGTCGTAGCCATACAGCCTCCTTACGATTTAACTATCGATCATACTATCGTCTTACCATCTATTCGTCAACTGTTGCAGATGTCGTTCATACTGTAATACAGTACTATTCACTTTGCATGACACAGGAGGGCTTATGAAAACTCAAATGCTCCAGTTTCGGGTCAACGATGAGGAAAAGGCGCTGATCGAGAAGTGCGCCAAGAAAGAAGGCATGACGGTTTCGGAATACGTCCGGGCCAGCATGCTCATGTCCATGGTCATGGATGGAGAACTGCAGGCCCTGAAGATCATCGGACGGACGATCGGTCTGAAGGCCATGGACTCCCTGAACCGTCGGCTGCGGACCAGCCTCAATGAGGAGTGAGCGGCTACCTGGCGCACCGGGTGGCGCACGCCAGCCGGGCGCCAAAAAGCCCCCGACTGGTAATACGGGGGCGCAAATCGCAAAGGGGCGAAAATGAATGTTTCCAATGGATTAACTACCAACCCTGCTCACATGAGAGTACTCCGACAGGGAAAACAAGAGTCTCCGGTGCTGGCACAGCGAACCTGCCTACGGTGTGGGAACGCGTGGTGGCCACGCTCTCACCGCAAGCCCAAGCGCTGTGCCCGGTGCAAGAATCCGTATTGGGATCGGCCACGCCAGGAAAAACGCCCTCCTACGCCACAAAGCTTCGAGGCCTTAACCAAGGCGCTCCAGGAGAAGGTGTATCGGAAGCTCGGTATTCGAGTGCAACCAGAGCCAGCCCAGGATCGCTCATTGGCCAAGGCCGTGGCGCTCCTGAAAGAGATGAAAAGTGGGGGGCTCTCGTGGCAGGAGATGAGCGAACGGGTGGAACGCGAATTCGGAGTCCGATTGGAGAAGGAGCAACTGAAGGCACTCGTTCGATAACACCATTTCCCTGTCCCCACCACCGCGCGGGGCAGGGATCAATTCACATCGCGGGGCAGGGCGCGTTGCAGCGGGCAGGCCTGAACGGATGCCGGAAGGCGAGCCCGATGTTCTGACGCGCTGCACCGTCACAACAGAGACGCTGGCGTGCCGACGCGAGCGCACACAGGGGGTCCGGGGGTGTCATGAGACTCCCCCCGGTTGGTTGCACGTCATGGATGCCGATCCGATAGTGACTGATACAGCCTTGGCGCCTCAGAACCAGCTTGACGGGTGGTTGGTGCCTCCGCATACTGCTCGGCGGCGAAGTCGCAGTTGTGACAGGGACCGGAAAGGGAACGTCATGACGCGACCATTAGTGGAATTAGTGGAGCAGTTTTGTCAGTACCAACTCAAACAGCGAGGGAAGACGGAAGGAGGTGTCCAGACCGCTCGCTGGAATCTGGAGCAGTTCTTAATTTTT
>DASPUC010000035.1 GCA_035623075.1 Nitrospiraceae bacterium
GCTCGTGGAGTGCTGGCGGCAGACCTACAACCGGATTCGGCCCCACAGCGCCCTGGGCTATCGTCCGCCGGCACCGGAAGCCATCGCGCCACGGTGCGCGTGAGTCACATTGCAAGTGGTACAACTACAGGGGGCAGGTCAAGTACATTCAAGAGCAGGCCGGTCATGGTTCCATCCAGGTCACGATGGATACCTATGGGCATCTGTTTCCGAGTGGGGATCGCGGATGGGTTGGTCAGTTGGATGAGACAGGGGGACCGGTCAAATCCGCAACCCAGCCGCAACCTGCAAGGGGTGTGGCGGAGCAGGGGAGTCCTAAGTCGTTGGGTTCATTGGTGGCGGTGACCCGGATCGAACGGGTGACCCGCGGCTTATGAGTCCGCTGCTCTACCAACTGAGCTACACCGCCACAGGGAGGGATCTCAACAAAGCGGAAAAGCATGATACTTGAACACTCTTGAACGTGTCCACTGTGGGAGTCCTGTGGTTCGTTTATCCATGCCTTCGACGACTCACTGGCCGGTTAGCCTATACGTCGGGATTGGTTCTTCGCGCCTATTCCTTTACACTTGGCCCATGCAGATCATTCTTCCTGAATCCTGCGAGCAGGCATTGCTCGAGCGGTTTCTCAAAGCAGAAGCGATGGCATTGTGGACGGTGCAGTCCGCTCAGGCTCAGCAGATTCATGATGCGCCGCCGTACGTGCTTCCGTTTCTCCGTCGTCATGAGCAAGATGAAGCGGCTCATTTAGAAGAATTCGAGCGGCGGTTAGCCGCCCCTCCCCGGAAACGGCACCAGCTGCCGCGTGTTCCAAGGCAGTGGCCGGCGCTCGCCGTGCACCTTCTTGGATATGAGGCCTTGGGATTGGAGTTTGCGAAGCTGCTCGCGCAGGTTCAACCTGACCTTGGTGCAATTCTCGAAGACGAGTTGATCCATGTGGGATTTTTTGAAAAGGAGGTCGCACAACTGCTCCTGTCAGGTGGATCTCCGGCAAGAGAAGCACGGCAGTCGGCGCGAGCCTGGTGGCGCCGGTTGCCTCGCACGGTCGATCGGTATCTGGAAGGAGCGAGTCTGGCCCCATATCGATGCGATCTCCGTGACGGGATTCTTGTGGCAATCGGAGGGCGGTTTACCATGGTCGGGCTGTTCGATCCCGATGAAGTTCCCGCTGGTGCATGGTGAGAGGTTACTTCCCGGCCTGTTGAAGGAGTCTTTGGCTCATGAGTGAGGACAACCGGATCGAAGAGAAACATCTTCTACGGTGCATTCTGTTTCGGCATGGCATTGCTGCAGACCGGGAGGAGTGGGCGGGAAAAGATGCGGATCGGCCCCTCACTGACAAGGGAAAGCGAAAAGTCAAGCGAGCAGCTATGGGGCTGAAACGATTGGGCGTACGCCCGACCCACATAGTGACGAGTCCATTGATTCGTGCGGTCGAAACGGCAAAAGTGTTGCGTGATGTCTTGGCCGGTCGATCGGTATTACAGGTGGCTGACGAATTACTCCCTGACGTATCACCGGAGAAGGTCCTTGTTTTGCTCAACAAGCTCTCACCAGGATCATATGCTCTTTGTGTCGGTCATGAACCCCATCTTGGCCTGACTGCGAGTGTGCTGTTGTCCGGACGACAGACCCCCGCCTTTCCTTTGAAGAAAGCGGGTGCGTGCTTGATCGAATTGCCGCTTTCGGCCAAACTGGGTCGAGGCCGGCTCGTCTGGTGGCTGACTCCCAGCCAGTTACGAGCGATTGGAAAGGAAAAGAGCAACGCAGAGGATTAAGTTGTCGGGCTGGGATGGGCTACGCTGTCGACCAGTACGGCTGGACTTTCCAAGTGATTCGATAGGAGAGGCCGGATCTTGTTCTGCAGCTCTTCTTGAATCTCTTCCGGCGATTTGCGAGCGTCGATCACTTCAAAGTTAAATTCCTCAGTCATCTTGTCGAATTCCTCGATCAGCAGCGACTGGTATTTTTTGAAGCTGTCGTAAAGATCTCCTCCGAGACGCAGGTCCATTCCGGATTCCCAGAAGTTCATGCCCTTCGATTCGATGACACGCAATACCAAGGTTTCAACGTCGATGCGCAAGTAACAGACAAGATCGGGCACGAGGGCAAACCCGAAGACATCTCGAACCCATCTACGATCTCCGCTCCGGACAAAATCCCGCGCCAGCGCCGTATAGATGTATCGATCGGCCAGCACGATGAACCCAGACCGAAGGGCCGGAATGACCTGATGTTCCAGGCGATCGGCAAAGTCGGTGGCATAGAGCAGCGTGAACGACCAGCGATCGAGGATGTTGCCTTCTTTCGCCATTTCGATCGTCTTGGACATCAGGTTGGACCGAGTCCAGCCGGTCGTCATGACGCCGTAACCCTGCACCTCGAGCCATTCCTGCAACATCTCGATATGGGTGGAGCGGCCCACGCCATCCGTTCCTTCGATGGCGATCAGTTTGCCTTTGAGGTCACTCGGATTTAGGTACGTCAAACCGTCGCCAAAATACTGTGCGTCGACCATGGGTTCCTCGTCGTGGTTTGTAGTCTATCAAAGCGGCCTCGACAACGCGGCGCATCTCGTTCTGCTGCTCGGCAATATCTTTGGTCGCATCCATCGTGATGAGGTCGAACTCATCGACGATCTTGTCATACTGAGCGAGGATACGAGATTGGAAGATACGGAAACTCTCCGTAACGTCCTGGCTCAGGTTCATGTCCATCCCGGCCTCGTAATACTTGAACTGGCCCCTGGTCCCTCCGAGTAAACGGGAAATCGCGATTTCAATCGGCACCTTGAAATAAAAGGCCATGTCCGGGCGAATCGCGAAGCTGTAGAGCTTGCGGACCCATTCGGGAGAAACCCCACGAACGACGTCCCGGGCGAACGCGGTGTACATATATCGGTCGGCGAGCACGAGCATGCCGGCTTTGAGCGGCGGAAGGATGTCATGATACAGCCGGCTGGCAAAGTCGGTCGCATGCAGCAAGCTGAACGTCGTTGGGGTGAGGCTCTTGGTCTTCTTCCCTCGTTTCGTCGTATCCTTGACCAGGTCGGAAGAATTCCATTCCGTGAAGAAGACTTTGTGCCCTTTGGACTCCAGCCATTTGTGCAATAAAAGGAGCTGCGTGCTCTTGCCTGAGCCGTCGATACCCTCGACGATAATCAGCTTCCCAGGGTAAGGATGAGAGGTCGATCTGGCCGCTGGGTGGTCGCTCATGCTGCCTCGTCTTCTTCTGTTGATGCCGTAAACTTAACCCGTCGACGGAAGACTTGCTCGAAAAGATCCGCGCGGCCTTTCGCAGCCCATGTCTCTAGAACGGCATCGCCCGTCACGTGCAGGTGAATGGTGATGGTCTTACCGAGCTTGACGTCGAGAGTACGGACGACGGAAAAGTGTGTTCGATCCAGGGCGTCCGCGATTCGAAGAATGGCGGACAGGAGACGAACGACTCGCTTTTTCTTACTCGACAGCAGCTCGAACCCTTCGTGTTTCTGATGTGGAACGGCGCGCCGGTGATAGCGGGCGACGTTGGCGACGACGTGAATGTCATCGCTGGAGAGTCCTCCCAACTCGCTATTCACGATCAAGTAGTACGCGTGTTTATGGTGTTGCCGCTCATTGATGAGATAACCGATATCGTGAAGGATGGCGGCGTACTCGAGCCACGCACGTTCTGTGGAACTGAGTTTATGGAGGCGTTGCGTTTGATCGAAGAGACGGAGCGCGAGACTTGCGACGTGCAGGCTATGCACTTCGGGTGCTTGGCACCGACGGGCCAGCGCGACGACGTTCCGACGACGAAGATCGGGAATTTCGGCCTCGGCTTTGAGGCGCTCGCGGTGCCGGTCGATGAAGTCGAAGATGACACCCTCGCGAATTGCCTTATCGCAGAGGGTGAGCTCGTCTTGTCCGGACAGTTCCATAAGCCTGCGCAAGACCAGCGAGGCCGGTAAAAGGGTATCGGCCCGCTTCGGATCGAGGCCCGGAATAGCCAGGCGCGCTTTGATGTTCGACTGGGCGAGGTCGGCTTCAATTTCACGGACATCTTTGAGGGAAATCTTCGTCAGGTTCAATTGGATTAAAGGCCGGTTCGTACGGCGCAAGTGCACGATCTCAGCGAGGTTGCCCGCCATGCCAGAGGTTGCGACTAACGAATCGAAGCGTTTTATTTTGAACGAATTCAAGGCAGCAGTCAGTTGTGCGGTCACAGTGTCTTCAAGGGAACGGAGAATGTTGATAGCAGGAGGTGTTCGTTGAAGGAACTGATCGACCAGGCGGATTGCGCCGAGTTTCAGGCTTTTTGCATGGAGGAGTTGGTCCCGATTGCCCGCCATGAGCTCAACAGAGCCTCCTCCGACATCAACTGCGAGAGTCGGCTGATCCGTTAAGGGGATGCTGTTCTTCACCCCAAGGAAAATCAAACGCGCTTCTTCAATGCCGCTGACGACCCGGACCTTGAGCTGAGTATGTTTCGCGACAAGATCGATGAAATCGCCTCCGTTTTGGGCTTCCCGAACAGCGCTGGTCGCGACACCGACGATTCGATCGAACCCCTTATTCCTAGCCAATGTGACCAAATTGCGAAGTACATCTAACGCTCGAGTCATGGCGTCATGGGAGAGATGCCTGGTCGTGAAGGCTCCGTTGCCCAGCCGGGTCATATCTTTGAACCGATCCACAATTCGATAGCTGAAATCAGGCAGGACTTCGGCCAGGACCATGTGGATGGAGTTCGTTCCGATGTCGATGACGGCAATCTTCGGCATGGCAGATAATAGTATCAATAATTTATAGGGTATTGCACAGGGAATTTGCGAGTATGAACAAACAGCCACCCGCCCCTTGTTGTGGCGCAGGCGACGTAGCCCAATCCTCATCCGAACGGAGGAGGACCATGGTTAAACGATCGTGCTCTGTCAAGGCATGAATCTATTAAGTTTGAGTTACATCGATAATCTTTCCCTGTACCCTATGCGCTCGTGCTAGGCTGCTGGAATCTCGATCGGAACAAACACTAACCTCTGCTTATAATCTGTGCCAAATCCTTCGACCATGCCGGCTGTCGTGATTACCGGTGCCTCAACCGGTATTGGAGCTGCTTGTGCCGGCTTCTTGGCTGATCATGGTTTCCAGGTGTTTGCCGGCGTGCGCAATCGTGAGGCCGGTGAGGCCTTAGCCAACGGCCGGAGCCTCCGGTTGATCCCGATCCCTCTCGACGTAACCGAGGAAGCTTCTATTCGGAACGCAGCGGATCGAGTGACTCACCATCTCGGTCATGCCGGTCTAGCCGGTCTGATCAACAACGCCGGAATTGCAGTCGGGAGCCCCCTTGAAGTGATATCGATCGATCAATTACGACGGCAGTTCGAGGTCAATGTATTTGGGCAAATTGCGGTCACGCAGGCATTCCTGCCGTTGCTTCGGAAAGGACGCGGGCGCATCGTGAACATGGGTTCGATTGCGGGTCGCGCCACGATCCCACTGATGGGACCCTATTCCGCGTCAAAGTTTGCCTTAGAGGCACTCACGAACGCGTTACGTCTTGAGCTGCAGCAGTGGGGAATACAGGTGTCCGTTATCGAACCGGGAGCCATTGCGACACCAATCTGGGAGAAGTCAGTCAACGCTGCGAGGGATCTCGAGGTCGCAGACGATTCATCCGCTGCAATCGGCTATACGGAGCTGATCATGCGGATCAAAGAAACGGTGGAGAAGGCTGCAGACCGGGCGATCCCGCCTGATGCCGTTGTGCGAGCCGTCGTCCATGCATTGACGGCATCACGCCCGCGCACGCGTTATCTGGTGGGAACCGATGCGAAAATTCGGGCCTGGATGGTGAAGTGGTTGCCGGATCGCCTGAACGATCGACTGCTGACGTGGATTTTAAAGCTACCTCGTGAGGGGAGCAGGTTGTGACGAGATCGGGCAAGAGGAAGAGGTGAATCAACCAACTAGATCGGGATTGAGACGGTTCACTGGCTTGATGGATGTGGCCTTGATTTCGTTGTAGATGATGGTTCGCCCCGCCTGACGAAGACGACTAAACACTCCTTCGACAATCACTTGATCACCTTCTCGTACCTCAGCCTGACCGAGGCTGATCACCTTCAGCGTTCCCGCATGATCCTTGAGCAGGAATCCGTAAGCTGGCTGGCCTTGCCGATTTGTCGCCAACTGAAGATTGGTGACTTGGCCCGTCACGACAATCTCCTGTCGATCATACTGTTCGGGATGCGCGAGCAACTCGGCAATTTCCAGCAGGCTCGCTGACAGGCCAACTGCCGACATGATGATGAGGAAAGCGGGAAGAGCAAGAAAGGATATGCGCCAAGAATACATATGGTCGTATTATATCGTCGTTTTGTCGAAATTCAAGGGAACAATTGGAGGAGATCTCGGGGACTCCGCCTGAAAGATGAATTCGTCGAGGAGTTGCGATGGGGGGATTAGGGTGGGAACTTCGAAGCCGAGTATGTACGATTATGATCGGCGGCTGCCGTGGAGGTCCGGGTGGCTCTCGCCGAGCATGCTCCTCAGGACATGTTCTCCCATTTCTCCCAGGACCGGCTCGGCGGGTTTTTCTTCCAAGAGTCCCCCAGATTCAGACTTCGCTCTTGGTGCGATACGGGCAAGGAGCGCTTCTTCGAGGGAGGCGGGAGAGCTATCCAGTTCAGCCATGATGGCGGCAAGCCGCTGCAATCCGAACAGCGAGCGCGCTAATTCGGAATGGACCGCGTTCGAGCTGGCGCTATGCACCAATGACAGCCAGAATTTGGCTTCCACATCCTCGGCGAGATTTCCCCAAGCCAAGGCCGTCAGTTTCTCGAGCAGCGCCGACTCCGTTCGTTCCAGTCCATCGTATGTCGAGAGGGATCGTTCGATCGGCGACTGAGCGAGAACCGAAAATGTTTCATTCCAAAGATCGAGGGGGGGTGTTGTCGAACCTTGACCCGGTGCGTCTCGCTCGATCAAGGTCTGCAGCGTCTGGAGATATTGCGCCAGATACTTGACCTTGCGCGCGGCCAAACTGCCTGCGGGAATTCCCCAAATATGGCCGATTTCGTGATCGTGGATAGGCGTATGGTTCGCGGTGTGGCGCTCGCGCTCGGCAAGATCCAAACGTTTGCGATACTTTTCCGCAAGCCGCAGGTGAGTTTGTAATTCAATTCCCAGTCGTTGCCGCTGGTACTCCTCGGAAGTGATCTCGTCAGCATCCCATCGCCGGTCCAACGCACGGATGGCCGGTTTGGGAAGCGCTGCGCGAGCCTGAGATTTGAGGGCGTCGACTGCCTCCCGGTCCAGCCCAAAACGAGATCGCAACAGCTCTTCGGCCCGATTGGCCATGGCGTCACGGAGTTGGGCCAGTCGCTTGAGAGATTCGCATTGCAGCCATGTTCGTTCACGTGTGAGTCGGGCGTATCTCCGATACTCATCGCGCTTGTCCTGGACGGCCTTGATGGCTTCCTTTGTGATCATGTTATGCGTCGGTTTTGTCCCTGCCACACATCGGGGATCCGGACGATCCGCCGCCATGTACTCAATTTCTTCCGTGGTGACGTCGAAGTATTGCAGCAGGATGAGCCGCAGCATGATGCGACCCTGGATGGGCATCTTCGCGATTGCTGATTCGATTGTGGCAACGGTGAGGGGAGCAGCCATGAAGAGGTTCCAATTCTGCGGCTAGGCGGTGCCCGACTGTTGGGCTTCTAAATACGTCGCGACGTATTCGCGGATATCCTGAATGGTTCCAGAACTGAACAATTCGCGAGGAATTTCCACGCGCGTCAGGGTTGCGGGATTTACCCCTCGTTCCTTCGCGTATTCCTCGTCGATGTACAGGCTCACCGATCCGTCGGGGAAGCGGATGGCGTATAAGGCATTGTTATCGCTCATCGAATCGACGGCCTTTGTGACGAACTGCCCTGTCTGCCTCTACAGGTAACACAGGGTTTGTTCACCTGTCAAAGCGCCTAGGCCGCTCCAGGTCGGCGGTTTCGTCAAAACACCGGTGCCGCCACAAGATATACCCAGTGAAGATGGCCAGCGTGATCAGGAGCGTGATACGAACTCGACCTGGGCCAAAGCAGGTCAGGTTCACGATCGCGTTGGCCATCCCATAAGCGGCATAGAGAAGATAGAGGAAAAGCGACCAGCGGCGAAGGCGGAGAAAGCCAAGACCCACCGCGGTATGTAACGCGGGAGAAACGGCCTTGGTGGCAACTCCCACGACCCCGGCCGGTTTTGTGCAAAAGAACGGCAGCAAGTACTCTGGGTTGTTAAGGATGATGATCGAGTCATTGACCGCACTCAGGAGAAAGAGCGCGCCTAGAAAACGAATATCATGTCCCCGTTGCCACACTGCACGCCAGGTGCGAAGGAAGCCCCATTGTTGGTCGCTCGGGCCGAGGTAGGCATCATAGCTTTGGAGGGCCAACCACGGGAGCACCAGCAACATGAAGAAAAAGATCTCGGCAGCGCGGCCGGAAACGTAGCCAAGACCACCGCTCGCGGCAGCCAAGGCGAGTGTCATCATCAAACAGGTCAGACCCTGCCTGTATCGCTTCTGGATGAATTGTCCCAAACCGGGGAGGAGCGTGGACAAGAAAGCAGCGCGAGGATCAACCGGCGATCGGTGGGGAAGCGACACCGTCATGTCAAAAAACAAACGGCCTTCGATCGTTCCATCGAAGGCCGTTCGGGAATCATAAAGTGAGATTCGTCATCCACCGAGCGTATCGAGCGCTTCCTTGAGGCTCCGGCGGATACAAGTAAAGATCGGTGTATCACGAAGTGTATAGCGGGAGCCTTCAGTCTCGCGCAAGGCCATGACGAGATCGAGAAAGTCTTCCGGCTTGTCGCTCTCGAACGCGACCACCCATTCTTGATCGTCCAACCCGAAGGAGTAGGTCGTATTCAGCTTGACGGAAGGGAAGCGATGGCCGACTTCGATATGCTCGTCCATCATGCCCTGCCTTGCCGCCTTCGTGAGCAGGAACCATTCGCGGGTTTTCAGGAACGGGTAGACGAAAATGTATTTTGCCTTGCCGGGGACGACCGTCAGCCGCTTGCTCTCCTGATTCTCATGAGTGTGGTGATCAACGTAGATGGATCGCTTTGTCATCGACAAGTATGAATAGGGTGTGCTGAGGTATTTGCCGAGTCCTGAGGCCTGGACCTTCGTGCTCATTTCCTGGAAGAGTTCGAGTTCGTAGCTGATACGCCAGAGCATGATATCGCAGTCTCCGCGGATTCCGACCGTCGAATACGCGATCACGAGTACCTTGCCGCTGTACTCTTCGATCGCCCGCACGAATTCTTGCTTGCCTCTGGTGCGCTCGTCCTCTGGAAGGCGGCGCCAAGCCGGATCGATTTTATAGAAGACGAAATTGACGTATTGGCGTTTGGGGGCTGGAGTCTGCTCAGGGCTCGACATCGGAACTCCTCCGTGCAACTTCTTGAAAAGGCACGGTAAGTCTAGAGTTCTGTGTTTAGCACTTCATCTTTCGATTTGTCAACGGGCGAGAGGCTCCAGCGATCTGCGTTGACAGGGCGAAATCGATCTGGTACTGGCATCAACGGATATAATCCCGACACATGTACCAAAACACGACCCGCATCGTTACCGCGCTCATTTTAGTTTGCCTGTCTGAAGCGATCGGCTGGACGATCGATGTCCAACCAACTCCTGACCAGATTCAGGCGGCACTCGATCGGGGTAAGGAAGCAGCTGAAAAGCGAAGCCCGCCGGACTCGTTTTACGCGCGGTTCGGTGCCACGGACGAGCTGCATCCGAACGGGTTTCTGATCACGAAGATGGGAGGCTTGTCGGTCATGGCGACACACATGGCCTTACGAGGATTGCAACCCACGGAGGCCGACGTATCGCAGGTGTTGGAAGGGAAGACCATGTTGGTCAGCACGGTGATTTTCGGCAATGTGCCGAACTTCGCGGTGGACAGTTATATGGTGCTTGATCAGGGCGGGAAGACGATCAAGCCTGTGACCGTGCGATTCGACGGGCAGGCGAACCGCAGCGCCGCTTGGCCTGAAAATCCCCGGTTCAAGGCGAAAGTCGTGGCATCGTTCAACTATGCCGATTTCGACCCGTTGGCCAAGACGAACATTACGGTCTTTCCGGCCAACGGAGGTGAAGCAACCTTCACGCTGAATTTTTCAGAGATTCATTAGTTCCTACAACGCTCTGCCATCCATGCCAACATCCGCAGCCCTGCCACTCATCGCTGAAACCATTGCCATCGGGACTGAGCTTTTGATCGGCGGGAAGTCCGATGCAAACTCCCTGTTCTTGGCTGAGGAACTCGGCAAGCTAGGCATCGAAGTCCGATTCAAGTCGGTCGTGGGCGATACTCGATCGGATATTGCGCTTACCATCGGGCATGCAGCAAAGCGTGCCGGAGTGGTCATTATGACCGGCGGCCTTGGTCCTACAATGGATGATTGCACAAGAGAAGCAGTCGCTCACGTAACGGGCCGGCGACTCGGTAAGCGGAAGGATGCGTTGGACGCTCTAAGAGCCCGCTTGGCCCAGTGGGGTCGAACGCCGAGTAGGGGACAGTTGCGACAAGCGATGATTCCCTCAGGAGCGACCGTACTGGCCAATCCAGTCGGGTCGGCTCCGGGCTTTTGCCTCACCTGGAAAAACTCTCTGATTGTGTCTTTGCCTGGTGTGCCGAGAGAGATGGAGGCGATGATGGTCCAGAAAGTGATGCCGATCCTCACCTCGAGACTCAAGGACACCAAACAGATGGCGACACCGATCGTTCGCCAGGTTTTTCACACATTCGGTCTTCCGGAAGCAGATGTCGACGCGAAGTTAAAAGGGCTCGTGCCCGATAGAATGCCGGTCGATCTGGGCTTCCTGGCCTCGCCGATGGGCGTGCTTGTCTCGCTCACGACCAAATCTGGAGCTCGCAAGAGCAGGATCGCGGAAGACCTTCTTCATCCGCTCGCGCGGCAAGTCCGTGGCCGATTGAGTGAATGGCTCTTTGCCGAGGGGCGCGAGACCATGGAAGAAATCGTCGGTCGATTGCTGACGAGGCACGCTCTGACTCTGGCTGTGGCTGAATCCTGCACCGGTGGCTTGATCGGCCATCGGTTGACGCAAGTGCCTGGCTCATCGGCGTATTTTGATCGAGGGGTTGTCTGTTACAGCAATGGGGCAAAGATGGAACTGCTGGGTGTTCCGACGAGCCTGCTTGAGAAGTATGGAGCGGTAAGCGCGTCCGTGGCAGCCGCCATGGCGAATGGCATACGGGAACGGAGCGGGACTGATATCGGTCTGAGTGCGACCGGCATCGCCGGTCCCGATGGCGGAACGGCGACCAAGCCGGTGGGCCTGGTCTTTGTTGGCCTGGATGGCGGAGAAGGAGGAACGATTACAAAAGAATTCCGTTTCCATGGTGACCGCCATGTGATCAAACAACGGTCCTCGCAAGCGGCTCTTGACTTGCTTCGGCGCTGGCTGATTGACAGAGAATCCAAATGATCCGGGCCTTTATCGCGGTCGAGGTCAACGATGACCTCCGCAAGCAGATTGCCCAGGTGCAGCAGGAACTCCGGCAACGACTCAGCAGAGAAGGTTCGAGAGATGTTCGCATTTCCTGGGTCCAACCAACCGCGATTCATCTTACGATCAAGTTTCTCGGCGACATCGACGAACGGCTTGTCGATGACATGCGAGCAGCCATCGAGCAGGTCCTGAGAGAACACCGATCGATCCGGATTCCCCTCGAACGATTCGGAGCGTTCCCACGCCCGCACCAACCGAGGGTGCTCTGGGTTGGTGCGTCAGAACAGTGGGAGCAGAGTGAGGACGCTCAACGATTAGCCTCGCTCCATCGAGGAATCGAGGACTGTTGTGCAACGTTCGACTTTGCCCACGACAGTAGACCTTTGAGCCCGCATTTGACGCTGGCTCGGATCAAAGAAGGGGAACGTCACGTTGGGCAGACATTGGCCAAGACTAGCGTGATGGACCGACCACTCTCATTGGGATCACTCTTGCTTGAATCCGTCGTGTTGATGAAAAGTGAACTGCGACCAACCGGGCCAGTGTATACAAAGCTGTGGGAGGTTGCCCTTGCCCGTCCTTGACGGCTCGTCGAGGCGTTTATAAGATGTTGCCATGAAGCTCGTTCTTCCGACCGCAGCTCTTCTCATGATGATGACTCTCCCCGTCTGGGCAGGCAGGTCCGATGAGTTCGATGCCGATCAGCCATTTAATGCGGCGGTGACAAAGCACCTCTTGCGGTCATGGTTGAATCATGCGCTGGATGTTCTCGACGACTATCTGGAGATCACGGGTACCTTGACTCCTGATCAGCCGAAGGGCGACCGCAGAAGCAGTCTGCGATTTCGGTTCTACCCGGAAGGGAAATCAAAATCCGATGATTCGATCACCGCTGAGGGGTGGGTTGATCGGTCTCCCGACGGCCACCATCAGGAATTTCATTTCAGATTCACTCTTCCTGAATCCTCTTCACGGAACTCCTTCGAGCAGTTCGAGCACGTTCTGTAGCCTGCCTTTGACTGGCGGTGTTCCGTTCGATGATGTCTGAGGGTGCCGGCCGTCTTCTGTTGCGCGCGAAATCCCAGTATTTCGGGGAATTCGGAAAAGATAGACCGTGGCCTGTTGGGAGTCTGGGCTAGGTTTCCCCTTCCCGCTTCGGTATAATCGCCGCGCCTGATGTTCACTAACGTAGGAGACCTTCATGGCAGAAAAAGACGATAAAAAGCGCGCGCTGGATTTAGCCCTTTCCCAGATCGAAAAACAGTACGGGAAGGGAGCAATCATGAAACTGGGTGCCGAGGAAAGGCAGGTCGACGTTCCGGCGATTTCGACTGGATCGTTGGGCCTCGATATCGCACTCGGTGTCGGAGGCTTGCCACGCGGGCGCGTGATTGAGATTTTCGGCCCGGAAGCTTCGGGTAAAACGACGATGACGCTCCACTGCATCGCCGAAGTCCAGAAAACCGGTGGGGTGGCGGCCTTCATCGATGCGGAGCATGCACTGGACCTGACCTATGCGAAGAAGTTGGGCGTGCAAGCCGACGAATTGTTGGTGTCCCAGCCGGATACTGGAGAACAGGCTCTGGAAATTGCTGAAACACTCGTGCGCAGCGGGGCGATCGACTTGATCGTCATCGACTCCGTCGCGGCGTTGACCCCTCGGGCTGAGATCGAAGGCGAGATGGGCGATGCCCACATGGGTCTTCAAGCGCGGCTCATGTCGCAGGCGTTGCGGAAACTTACGGCGGCGATCGCGAAATCGCTCACGACGGTGATTTTCATCAATCAAATCAGGATGAAACTCGGTGTAATGTTCGGGAACCCGGAAACGACGACCGGCGGCAATGCGCTCAAATTTTATTCCTCGGTCCGTCTTGATATTCGCCGGATCGAGTCGATCAAAGAAGGCCAGGATGTCATGGGCAGCCGTGTCCGTGTGAAGGTGGTCAAGAACAAGATGGCACCGCCCTTCAAGCAGGCGGAGTTCGACATCATGTTTGCGGAGGGCATTTCGAAGACAGGCGAGTTGATCGACGTGGGGGTGGAGAAGCGCCTGATCGAAAAGTCCGGCGCCTGGTACTCCTATAAAGGGGAGCGGATCGGTCAGGGCCGTGAGGCGGCGCGCGACTATCTCAAGCACAATCCGGGAACGGCTCGGGAGATCGAGGCGAAGCTCCGCGAACTGGCCGGCATACCGGTGCGTGGGGAGAGGAAAGTCGACGCGAAAGACGAGAAACCGGCCGCCAAGGGTGATGAAAAACGGGGGCACCGGTAGACGGATCGACCCGTCGCAGCCGAACCAATGGCTGCGCCTTGCGGTGCGGTATCTCGCTCGCTGGGACCGCACCGCAGCTCAGGTCGAGCATTTTCTCAAGGACAAGGGCGCCACGCCTGCTCAGGTCAAGCAGACCATCAGTCGATTGTCCGAGCTTCGCTATCTCAACGACCGCGCCTATGCGCAACGCTGGATAGAAGGCTGCTTAGCCAGGAAGCCGATGGGACGGTTGCGGGTCAAGGCTGAATTATTGGCGAAAGGCGTTGCCGAGTCACTTGCCGATCGTACCATTCGCGAGGTGTTACGAGGGGTTGATGAAGAAACCTTGGCGCGCCGAGCGCTCACGGGCAAGCAGGGACGGGGTGGCCGGCTCGCCCCGATGAGGGCAGCCCGTCTCCTACGTCAGCGGGGTTTCGAAGAGGAGACGATCAACCGTATTATACGAATTCGCAGTGAGGCCACGGAAATTGATGCATGAAGAATAGCGCCCAACAACTCCGACAGGCGTTCGTGCAGTACTTTGAACAACAGGGGCATCAGGCCGTGCCCAGCTCGGCGCTGATTCCCCAGGCCGATCCCACCCTGCTGTTCACGAATGCCGGGATGAATCAGTTCAAGCGGGTGTTTCTTGGCGAGGAAACTCGTCCTTATAAACGAGCTGTGACGGTTCAAAAATGTTTGCGGGCGGGCGGGAAGCATAACGATCTTGAGAACGTCGGCTACACGCGACGTCACCATACGTTTTTCGAAATGCTCGGCAATTTTTCCTTCGGTGACTATTTCAAAGAGGATGCGATCAAGTTCGGCTGGGAATTCCTGACGCAGACCGCGGGTTTGGCCAAAGACCGGCTGTGGGTGACGATCTTCCGAGAGGACGATGAAGCGGACCGGTTGTGGAAACACATCGGGGTTCCGGCCTCGCGCATCGTGCGTTTTGACGAGAAGGATAACTTCTGGCAGATGGCCGATACGGGTCCCTGCGGTCCTTGCTCGGAGATCCATTTTGATCAAGGTCCGTCCGTTCCCGGCGATGATAGACCGAACGGCCAGGGCGACCGCGTCATCGAGATCTGGAACCTCGTGTTCATGCAATTCAATCGGGATGCGTCGGGGAAGTTGCATCCGCTGCCGAGGCCGAGCATCGATACCGGCATGGGACTGGAACGGTTGACGGCTGTGGCGCAGGGTGTGTTCAGCAACTACGATAGCGATCTCTTCATGCCGCTGCTGACCGTCATCGCAAAGCGGGCCGGGACGCAGTACGGAAAGAAAGATACGGTCGATCGCTCCATGCGCGTGATTGCGGACCACCTGCGCGCGATCACCTTCTTGATGGCGGACGGGGTGTTGCCTTCGAACGAGGGCCGTGGCTATGTGTTGCGCAGAATTCTTCGTCGCGCCGCGAGGCATGGACGGCTTCTCGGCATCGTCGAGCCGTTCTTGCACGAATTGACCGCGACGGTGATCAACCAGATGGCTGGCGCCTATTCAGAGCTCCGGAGTGCGGCCGGCACAATTATCGAGGCGACGCGGGGCGAAGAAGAGAGGTTTATCGCCACACTCGATCAGGGTCTCCCAATTTTAAACGACATGATCACCAAGACTCGGTCTACCGGTCGGAAAGTTTTATCCGGGACCGATGTCTTCAAACTTTACGATACCTATGGGTTTCCGTTGGACTTGATTGGGGAAGCCTGTCGTGAACAGGACATGAGCGTCGATGAGCAGGGATTCGATCAGGCGATCGAAGAACAACGCAACCGTGCGCGCAAGACCGGCGGGTTCGAGCAGGAAACCGCCAGGCCGGCCGTCACCGAGTTGGCGAAACGGGTCGGAGCGACCAAATTTATCGGCTATGACCGTCTCGAAACCGACAGTGTGTTGCACGCCATCCTCAAGGGTGAGCGGATGGTGAAAGAAGCTGCTGAAGGGGAGGAAGTCGAAGTCGTGTTGGATGTCACTCCATTCTATGCCGAAGGCGGTGGTCAGGTCGGTGATCAGGGGGTGCTCATTGGTCCAGAGGGGCGAGTCGAGATCAAGGAGACCACGAGACCGGTACCAACGCTGATCCTCCACAAGGGGATGGTGAGCAAGGGGCGTATTCGCGAAGGCGAACAACTGCACCTGACAGTCAATGCGACGACAAGACAGGATGCAGCCAGAAACCATACGGCGACCCATCTCGTCCACGCAGCATTGCGCGATTTGCTCGGACCTCATGTGAAACAATATGGCTCGCTGGTCGGGCCGAACCGGCTCCGGTTCGACTTCGCGCATTTCAGACCGCTCTCGTCCCGGGATATCGACGATATCGAAACAATGGTCAACGACGAAGTCCGAAAGAACGAGACGGTGCAGACCGAAGTGATGAGCATTCAGGATGCGGTGGCCAAGGGCGCGTTGGCGTTCTTCGGAGACAAGTACGGTGAGCAGGTTCGGGTTGTGACCGTCGAGTCCTTCAGCAAGGAGTTGTGTGGAGGGACCCACTGTCGTCATACCGGTGAGATCGGAATGTTCCGCATCGTGTCCGATACGGGTGTTGCAGCCGGTGTGCGGCGCATCGAGGCCCAGACTGGGAGTGGCGCGTTTGCCCTGATGAAAAAGCTCGAGGCTGATATTCGTGAGTTGTCCGAGCTATTGAAAGTCAATCAGTCCGAGTTGGTTGCCAAAACCCGCAAGGTCATGTCGCAGCTGAAGGACAAGGAGCGTGAGCTCGAAGAGCTGAAACTCAAGATGGCCAGCGGCTCAGCCGTGGCCTCAACCGCGAAGACGATCGCTGGTGTGCAAGTTCACGCGCAACGGACCGACGGATTAGATGTGAACGGCATGCGGGCGCTGGCGGATCAATTGCGAGACAAGCTCAAGAGCGGCGTTGTTGCCCTAGGTGCTGCAACGGAAGACGGCAAGGTGTCATTGCTCGTGGTCGTGACGAAGGATCTGACCGGTAAACTCAAGGCCGGGGACCTTATAAAGGTCATGGCGGCGGAAGTGGGCGGCACCGGCGGCGGACGGCCGGAAATGGCCCAAGCCGGGGGCAAGGACCCTTCCCGGTTGGACGCTGCGTTAGAAAAAGTCTTTGGCCTGGTCGAAAACTCCCTCCAGCGGTAAACTGAATGGTGAGCCGCATTCTCGCACTGGACTATGGAACGAAGCGGATCGGTGTTGCTCTGAGCGACGAACTTGGGTGGACGGCACAGCCGCTTGAGACGTTCGAGCGGCGGACGCTGGATCGCGATATCGCCCACATTGCCTCTTTGGTGAAATCCCACGAGGTAGGAAAGGTGGTGTTGGGTCTGCCATTGCAATTGGATGGCCGCGAAGGTCCTGCGGTTCAGGCCATGCGCGAGTTCGCAGCAAGACTAGAGGAGGGAATTTCCGTTCCAATTGTCCGCTGGGATGAGCGGATGACGACGAAGGCGGCGGAGGACCTTCTGATCGCTGCGGACGTCAGCAGGAAAAAACGGAAGGGGACGGTCGATCGTGTGGCGGCCGCGATTCTACTCCAAAGTTATTTGGCCAGCCTCGACTCAACTGCAATGAAGGAGGCCTGGACGGAGAATGATGCAGATTCGGCGCCCCTAGAGACATCCGATGAAACTCAAGGTCATTCTAGTTCTTCTGCTCGTCGCGGTCATCGCTCTCGGCATGGCCGCATATCAGGCGATTCGGTGGGCTGAAGGGCCTGCCGTTTCTCCGCAAGAACATCCTCCCTCAAAGATCGTCGTCATTCCGGACGGTGCGACGTTCCAACAAGTCGCGGCATTGCTTGAGCGGGAACGTCTGATCAAAAGCCGGTCGGCGTTCGTCCTGTTCGGTAAGTCGCATTCCGCGGATCGGAAAATTCATGCCGGCGAATATGAATTGAATGCCGGCATGGTTCCGGCGGAAATTCTTTCCAAGCTCCTGCTCGGCCAGGTGGTGCTCCATCCGCTCACGATTCCCGAAGGGTTGACGGTCTCTCAAATCGCCGATGTCATGGCGCAACGCGGTATCTCGAACCGTGAAGAGTTCATGCACGCCGCGAACGACAAGGCGCTCATTGCGTCGCTCGGCGTGAAGGCGGACACGCTGGAAGGATATCTGTACCCTGATACCTATAAGTTTCCCCGTGAGGTGAAGCCGAAAGAGATTGTCGTCGCAATGGTTGACCACCTTCGCCAGGTGTTCGGTGCGGATCTCCACGCGCGCGCGCAGGAAGTGAGGATGACGCTGCACGAGGTGCTGACGCTGGCTTCTCTGATCGAGAAAGAAACCGGTTCTGGCAACGAACGTCCCGAGATCTCGGCGGTCTTTCACAATCGCTTGAAGAAGCGCATTCCCCTTCAAAGCGACCCGACGGTGATTTACGGCTTGCCGAACTTCGACGGAAATCTTCGGAAGAAGGATCTCTCCAATCCGAGCCCATACAACACATACCGCTGGGCCGGCTTGCCGCCGGGACCGATCGCGAATCCCGGGATTCAGGCGATTCGCGCGGCACTCTATCCCTCGACTTCACGCGCCCTCTATTTTGTTTCGCGCAATGACGGCACGCATCAATTCTCCGTAACGTTGGCGGAGCACAATGAGGCGGTGGAGAAGTATCAAAAACGGCCGTTCCGACGACCGACGCTTCCCCGGACATAACCAGACAGTGGCTTCTCGGGCGATTCTGCTTCATCTCTCCGAACAGTCCTGATATAAGAGATTTCCATGATGACCCATGAGTGGAATCTGCCTGCGCTGATCGATCACACCATACTCCGTCCCGACGCAACGAAACAGGATGTGCTGCGCCTGTGTGGCGAGGCGAAGCAGTTCGGCTTTCTCGTCGTATTTGTTCCGCCCTGTTATGTGGATGAAGCGGTGACGGCTGTCGCCGGATCGGGGATTCGCGTGGGGATCCCGATCGGATTTCCTTTAGGCGGACACACAACTCAGAGTAAGGTGGCTGAAGCCATCGAAGCCGTCGCGCGCGGCGCCGGGATTCTGGACATGGTCATCAACGTGAGTCGCCTGAAGTCGGGCGATCACGACTATGTACGACAAGACATTGCCGAGGTTGTGCGAGCGACGCCCACCGTGGAACACAAGGTGATATTGGAGACGTGCTATCTCACGGGTCAAGAGAAACGAACGGCTTGTCAGCTTGTCATCGAAGCCGGCGCGGAGTACGTCAAGACGTCGACCGGCTTTGCAGCGGGCGGCGCGACGGTCGAAGACGTGCGGCTCATGAAGCAGGCCGTGGCCGGTAAGGCGAAAGTGAAAGCGTCCGGTGGAATCAGAGATTGGAAGACGACACTGGCAATGCTCGAAGCGGGGGCAGATCGCATCGGGACGAGCACGAGTCTGAAGATTCTAGAGGAATGGGCGGCTATACGGCGAAAGGGGTAGACCATCTTTACGATACGGCAAGACATCCGGTTTGATGTCAAATGTCCCGTGGCCTGTGTGTTGGAGGAACAGGCTGTTCACGGGACGACGTTCAACCTGTCCCGAGGAGGCTGTGCCATCGAGTGCGGAATCATGGCCACAGAGGGGGAATCCGTGAGTCTCGAAATCACTGTGCCCGGGCAGCCGACACCCATTTTTGTCGAGCTGGGAAGAATCTCTTGGGCGACCAGACGTGAATTCGGCGTTGAATTCAAGGTTGTGCCCGGAGACTCGAAGCAACGACTGGATGCATTTCTTATTGATGTGGCGAAGCGGAGTGCCTCGTAATACTCGATTGCGAGCTGACATCACGGCCTGCTCTGAGTTGGTGTGCGGTTTCAGTGTTGATCCGGTCACCGGTTCGATGGAAATGAGTCCATGATGAATCGTGTCATTCTTATCGTGATCGACGGGTTCGGAATCGGGGCGATGCCGGACGCAGCCGAGTACGGCGATGAGGGCACCAACACGCTCGTGCATCTCGCCGAGGCCACAGGCAGCCTGCATCTTCCAACGATGGAGGCGCTAGGGCTCGGCCATATTACCGCGATCCCAGGTGTGCAGGTGATGGCTCAGCCGGAAGGTTGTTTCGGTCGGCTCGGTTTTCTTTCCAGCGATGTCGATTCGTTGGGAGGACATTGGGAGCTGAACGGCTACATGCATGCCGTTGCCAGTCACACATACCCGAAGGGATTTCCCCATTCACTCATCGCCGTCCTGGAACAGGTTAGCGGCCGGAAGCTGCTGGGAAATCGTGTGGCCTCGCCCGGGGAAGTGCTTCAGGACTATGGTCAGGATCATCTCGCGTCGGGTTCGCCGATCGTCTGGACCGACGGTCGGCGAACCTGTCACCTTGCCGCTCATGAAACTGTGATGCGTCCCGACGCATTGCGTCAACTCTGCCGCGAGGCGAGGAAACTTCTTAGAGAGCCTTGGGGCATCATGCGAGTGGTTGCCCACCCACTCACTGGAGAGAAAGGACAAGTTCGGTTCAGCCATCAACGGAGGGATTTTGTGATCGAGCCGTCCGGCACGACGATGCTTGATGTGCTCAATCGGGCTGGACAAATCCTGACCGGCGTCGGCAAGGCCGGTGATCTCTTCAACGGCCGCGGGCTGACGCGTACGATTCCGCAATCTCACTGGGCGACGCTTTTCGAGGACGTCAAGGGGATGTTGAAAAATGTCCCTCGCGGCTTGATTTATGTCGGACTGGATGTGCTCGAATCCGATGACGTCGGGTCGGCCGGGGCGCTGCACGATTTTGATCGACAGCTTCCCTCTCTGCTTGAGCAACTGCGGCCCGGGGACTTGTTCGTCGTGACCGGCGACCATGGGCGCGATCCGAAGAAGGTCCATCAGGGTGCTACGCGGGAATACGTGCCGCTCCTGATGAGTGGTCCGAAGCTCGTTCAAGGGGTGAATCTTGGCACCAGGTCGACCGCCGCGGATCTCGGTCAAACCATCGTGGAGGCGCTGCGTGGCGAACCGTTGGCGGAGGGGGACAGTTTTCTGGATGCCTTGCGACCGGGATAAGGTTCAGAACAATGATATCGTATGAAGCCAAACTCAAGACGCTTGGTCTGCAGCTGCCTTCTCCGCCCCAACCGGTCGCAACCTATGTTCCCGCCGTTCGAGCCGGTGATCTCCTGTTCTTGTCCGGCGTTTTGCCGATGCGGGAGGGTCAACTGGTATTTTCAGGAAAACTGGGACGGGATCTGACAGTGGAAGAAGGGATGGAGGCGGCCAAACTCTGCGTGCTGAACGCCCTCGCTATCGCGAAGCAGGAGCTGGGAAGTCTTGATCGCATCAACCGTATCGTCAAGGTCGTCGGTCATGTCGCCTCCGAAGAAGGGTTTGTCCAGCAACCACAGGTGGTGAACGGAGCGTCGGATCTCTTAGTGGCGGTCTTCGGTGAGGCCGGACGTCATGCGCGAGTAGCGGTTGGGGCGGCGGAGTTACCTCGACGTGCCCCCGTCGAGATCGAAGTCATTCTTTCCATTACGTGATCCAAACACTCGCCTGCCTGCGGATGCTCAGCCGATGTGGTGTGGTCGGCTTGACACCTGAAAAAACCGCTTGTTATAGTCCGAACGTCCCTCGGTTCACGTTATACCCCCGTTTTGCCCTTCCTCAATCCGGTGCGTGGGGTTCTCGTGCCACGCCAGGGTCATTATTCTCGATGATTTTCATGAGCACAACCATGAAGGCTCTCCTCGGTCTGATGAGTGCTGTTATTCTCTGGGGGAGCATGACCTGCGCAGCGGTGGCTGCCACCTCGACGGCAATCCAGTTGACGCCGGCGGCGGCAACGCCTGGGGCCACTGTGTCGATCGGCGGAAAGGGGTTCGGATCGTTTCGCTCCGTGCAGTTCAATCGTGTGATCTTCGCTGGTGTGCCGGCACTGATTCAACGATGGGAGCCCGATCTGATCGAAGTCAAAGTTCCCTTTCAGGCGCAGTCCGGTCGCGTCGAAATCCACATTGGAAAGAAGACATTAGTGGCCGGGACCTTTTCTCTCGTTCGGCCGATGATCACGGCCGTCACTCCTTCCGCAATTGAGCCAGGCCATCAGATCGAGATTACCGGTGAACACTTCGGAATAACGGCTGGGGCTCGCGATCCTAACACGATGTTCGGAGTCAACGACGTGGTCATTGGCGGAGTCGTCGTCAGACCTCGCCGATGGAAAGATGAAAAGATCGAAGTCGAAGTGCCGGCCAACGCCAAATCCGGCGATGTCCTGGTGCGGTTGGCCTCGTCGGACCCGCTTCCGGACGGATCGTGTTGTGCGCCGGTCCGGTACGTACTCAGCAATACCATGCCGATCACCGTCGTTCCCACCGTACGGATGGATCCGCTCCAGGGCCCGACCGGCACGAAGGTGGTGTTGTTCGGTGAGGGGTTTGGCGTTTCCAGAGACGCCGCCGATGGTGTCCGCTTCGGCGGGCGTCCCGCTTCCGTGGCTCAGTGGTCCGACAACACGATCGTCGTCCATGTGCCGTCCGACGCGGAAACCGGACCGGTAATCCTCACGACTCACGGGCAGGATCGAACCGTTGGCACGTTTACCGTTCAGGTTCCCAAGGCGACGGGAGTCTCTCCGGCCGGTGCCCCTATCGGAACATTACTCAGAATTAGCGGTGAGCATTTTGGGTCGTATTCTGAAAGCGGGTCCACGCCGTTCAATTTCATGGACTTCGATACAGGGGACAATCGTGTGGAAATCGGCGGGGTCCCGGCGGTGATCTACCGGTGGCACGATGATCGAATCGATGTGTGGGTTCCTTTCAGCGCGAAAAGCGGGCCTGTTGTGGTGACCAGAGGAAGTGCCAAACCCAAACCGGACGGAACCTGTTGCGAAGAGAAAGCGCTTGTGTCGACGGAAGCGGGAACCTTCACCGTCGTGACGCCGAAAATCGACTCGTATAGCCCTCATTCAGCGGGCCTCGATGAGGTGGTGACGATCCACGGAAGCGGATTTGGGAACTTTCTTAAAACCACCGAGGCCAGCAAGATGGGCATGACCAAGGACATCTACAAAAGGAATAGTCCGACTCTAGAAGAGAATGTATCACGGACGGAAGTCCTGTTCAGTAATGTCGCGGCGGTCGTGATTTCATGGACCGATACCGAGATCAAAGTTCGCGTTCCCCGTCGTCATCTCTTCGGGATCGGCAAGCCGGGTGAGTTCAATCCCGATCTTTCAACCGGCCCCCTCGTCGTACGCCGCGGCTCGTGGGACATTCTGCCCGATGGAACCTGCTGTACGCCGAAGAAATGGCTGACGATGGAAGCCGGCACCTTTACCATTGAAGCAAAGGGTTTCCCCGACCAAAGTTTTTTCCAGGTCAGACCGGAAGGCAGCACCAACGACTAGCCCGCATTATTCATGAGCGCTTCTACTGCAACTGCCGATACGCAGCTGCGGCAACTCGCATGCTGCCTTGCGGCATACCAGCGGGCGGGCTCGCCCCTCACGACTTCAACGTACTGTTGCAAGCACGCCTCGGTCTCTCGGGGCTCCGCACGCCCGTCTCGCTTGGCGTCTCGGCGGTTTCGTCACGAACCGTCATGAATAATGCGGGATAGCATGAATGGTTGGGGCCGAAAGTTTTCCGTAGTTGCGGGTCGCGTAAGTGCTGTCGTCTTTGCCTCAGTGATATCTATCCTGCCCGGGCATCCAGCGGGAGCCGGCGAATCTCCTCTTTCATTTACCGCACAAAAATCCGGAACCGAAGTCACGCTGATGAGTGTGCATTTTCGTAGTCTCAGCGTGGGTTGGGCCGTCGGATCCGGAGGAACCGTGCTCAAGACTCTCGATGGCGGCCAGAAATGGAAGAAGGTCTCGAGCGGGACCACAGCGCTATTAACGGGAATTCTATTTGTCGATGACAAACGAGGATGGCTGGTCGGCGCGAACGGCACGATCCGGCACAGTGTCAATGGTGGAGACACATGGGCGCCACAACCGATCGATACCCAGGTACCATTGTACGGCATCTCATTCATGTCTCCGACAGAGGGATGGGTGGTCGGCGGAAACGGGACGATCCTTCATACGACCGACGGGGGAGGCCATTGGATTGATCAGGCGAGCACGACGACCGCGGCCTTGTATGCGGTTCAGTTCGTCACGGAAAAGCGTGGAACGGCTGTGGGTGCTGTCGGCACGGTCCTCGCGACAGATGACGGAGGTGCGACATGGGTGGCGCAAGAAACGCAAGGCGCGGTCACCCTCTTCGATGTCTATTTCTCTGATCCTACGACAGGGTGGGTGGTCGGCAATGCTGGTGCGATGTTTCACACGACCGACGGAGGCGGCCGGTGGGTCGATCGAACGCTTCCCTGCGTGAGGAATTGCACAAAGCTGACGGATTTGCTGCGTGTCCGTTTCACTGATCCTCGGACCGGGTGGATCGTGGGCGAACGGGGCATGGTGTACCACACGGCGGATAGCGGCTTTACCTGGGTCGAACGGGAGAGTGTCGCAAAGGTTTCGCTCTTCGGACTTTCGTTCCCCGATGCGCTGCACGGTTGGGCAACCGGCGAGAAAGGCACCATCGTTCGCCTTTCGATCGGTCGGTAGGTCTCGTTCCTATCCTAATGCACCCAGTCTCGATTGGAGAATGCTGAGCGCGGCGAGTGCCGCCGTCTCTGCTCGGAGAATGCGTCCCCCTAGCGTGAGCGAGACGAATCCGAGGTCTTGAGCCAATCGCTGTTCCCCCGGTGTCCATCCCCCTTCCGGTCCAATCAGAAGAACGATCACGTGATGGGGCTCACGCGGAAGCGCGAGGGAAGCGAGAGAGCTGCCCTTGGACCGTTCCGACAGGATCCCTTTCATCGTTGCTCCTGACTGCCGATCGCAAAATCGCTCGAGCCCTGTCGGATCCAATACCGTCGGGATTGTCCATCGTTCCGATTGCTGTGCCGCCTCCAACACAATGCGACTCCATCTGGTCCGTTGACGTTCGACCCGTTCTGGGATTGGCTTTACGACGCTGTGATGAGTTTCGAGCGGAACAATCGTGTCAACACCGAGCTCAGTCGCTTTCTGCAACACCCAGTCCATCTTTTCACCCTTCAACAGGGCCTGGCCGAGCACGATCTGAGGGGTCGAGCGAGGCGGGGCCGTTTCCTGCTTGAGAACACGAGTATTGATTGCGCGAGGTGAAGTCTCCGTCACCTCCACGTGATATCTGCTGCCGTGATGATCCGTCAGTGTCAACGATTCACCCTGATGGAGTCGGAGACTCTCGCGCAAATGGTGCAGCAACGGACCGGATATGTGGATGGTCGGTAAAGTAATGGCCTCGGGCCCAATGAAGAACGTTGGCATGGCTGGCGGTGGCTGTCCGTGAGAGACGACGAAGGAAGACGACTATTCGAAGAACGTTTTCATATTGTCGAAGAACCCGTCCCCCTCGGCATCCATCGACATGCCGCTTTCTTTAGCAAACTCCGTGAGTAATTCCTTCTGGCGTGCGGTCATCTTCGTGGGGATCTGCACCTTGATGATGAACTGCTGATCGCCAGTGCTATGCCCTTTGAGACTGGGGACGCCGAGTCCTTTGAGGCGGAGAATCTTGTCGTGTTGTGTGCCGGGAGGAATCTTGATCACGGTATTGCCCTTGAGCGTAGGAACATCGACTTTGCCGCCCATCACAGCGGTCACAAAGTGGACGGGGACTTCGCAGACGATGTCGTGGCCTTTTCGCTGAAACACGGGATGCGGTTTGACGGTGATCGCGACGTAGAGGTCACCGGAAGGGCCATTGTTGACGCCGGATTCGCCTTCGTTTGCGAGACGTAGCCGCATGCCCGATTCGATTCCGGCCGGAATGTGAACTGCGATGGTGCGTTCGCGGTAGGTCTGTTGCCGCCCTTGGCAGGCAGAACAAGGCTCCGTCACGATCCGTCCAGATCCTTCGCATTGTCCACACGGACGGCTGATACTGAAGAAACCCTGCTGGAGACGGATCTGCCCCGCGCCTTTGCAACTCGGACAGGTTTTAATGGCGGCAGCGGATTTGGCGCCGCTTCCCCGGCATTCGCCACAGGTTTCCCACCGAGGAATTTTAAGCTTGGCTTCCTTGCCGTAGACGGATTCCTCGAAGGTGAGTTCGAGGTTGTATTGGAGGTCGTTGCCCCGTTCCGCCCGACTGCTGCTGCGATGTCCCCCAAAAAAGTCGTCGAAGATATCGTTGAAAACGTCTCCGAATCCGCTCCCACCGAAGCCGCTGGAACCCTCAAAACCGGCTCCTTGTTGGGCACCGGCATGTCCGAACATGTCATATCGCCGCCGCTTCTCTTGATCGCTGAGTGTTTCGTAAGCTTCGTTGATCTCTTTGAACTTTTCTTCGGCGCGCTTCTTCTGTTGATCGCCGGTATGCAGATCAGGATGATGCTCGCGGGCCAGCTTGCGGTAGGCTTTCTTCAGCTCGTCTTCGGACGCAGTCCGATCGACGCCAAGGGTTTCGTAGTAATCGCGTTTGCTCACTGCTGTCACGGTGCTCAATGAAACGTGCAGAAAGACCGAGTCCCGTTCATCAACGAAACTCGGTCTCACCGCCCGTATTGTAGCTTACTTCTTGTCTTTGTCTACTTCTTCGAACTCTGCGTCGACGACCTTTTCGTCGGTCTTCGTTTCGCCGGCCCCGTTGCTATCTGCTGAGGAGGTGCCGGCCCCCGACGTCGCAGAGGCTTTCTTATACATCTCCTCAGCGAGTTTATGGGAGGCCGTCATCAGGGTCTGTGTCGCGGACTCGATGGCGGCGGTATCGGTGCCTTCCATCGCTTTCTTGAGCGCTGCGACCGCTTCTTGAATCTTCGTTTTCTCCTCGGCGGGCACCTTATCGCCATGTTCAGTCAGGTTTTTCTCCGTCTGATAGATCAGGTTGTCCGCCTGATTCTTGGCCTCCGCCGCTTTCCGGCGCTTCTTGTCGTCTTCAGTGTGCGACTGGGCGTCTTTGACGAGCTTCTCGACTTCTTCCTTGCTTAATCCGCTGGACGCGGTGATCTTGATTGACTGTTCCTTTTGCGTCGCCATGTCTTTCGCCGATACGTGCACGATGCCGTTCGCATCGATGTCGAAGGCGACTTCGATCTGTGGCATGCCGCGAGGAGCTGGCGGAATACCGACGAGATCAAACTGACCGAGCAGTTTGTTGTCGTTCGCCATTTCCCGTTCGCCCTGGAAGACACGGATCGTGACGGCCGTTTGATTGTCCGCCGCTGTCGAAAAGATCTGGCTCTTCTTGGTCGGCACAGTAGTGTTGCGCTCAATCAGCTTCGTGAAGACGCCGCCGAGCGTTTCGATGCCCAGGGAGAGGGGAGTGACGTCGAGCAGGAGGACGTCCTTCACATCACCCTTGAGCACGCCACCTTGGATCGCAGCCCCGATCGCCACCACTTCGTCCGGATTCACACCACGATGTGGCTCTTTGGAGAAAAACTCCTTTACGACTTGGATGACCTTTGGCATGCGGGTCATGCCGCCGACCAGCACTACTTCATTGATGTCACGGCCTGAGACCCCGGCGTCCCCCAAGGCCTTCCTGCAGGGCTCGACAGTGCGTTGGATCAAATCGTCAACCAACTGTTCCAGTTTGGCACGGGTGAGTTTCGTGACCATATGTTTCGGACCGCTGGCATCAGCCGTAATGAACGGAAGGTTGATCTCTGTTTCCTGCGAAGAGGACAACTCAATCTTGGCCCGTTCGGCTGATTCCTTCAGACGCTGGAGAGCCATTCGATCTTTACGGAGATCGATACCTTGATCCTTCCTGAATTCGTCGACCAACCAGTCCATGACGCGTAGGTCGAAGTCGTCACCGCCGAGATAGGTATCACCGTTTGTCGACTTCACCTCAAACACGCCTTCGCCGATTTCCAGGACCGAGATGTCGAATGTCCCGCCCCCCAGATCGTAGACGGAGATCCGCTCGTCCTTTTTCTTGTCGAGGCCGTAAGCCAAGGAAGCGGCGGTGGGCTCGTTGATGATCCGCAGGACGTTGAGACCGGCGATTTGACCCGCGTCTTTAGTCGCTTGGCGCTGGCTGTCGTCAAAATAGGCTGGAACGGTGACGACCGCTTCCGTGACTTTTTCGCCAAGATAATCCTCCGCCGTCTGCCGCATCTTCTGCAGAATCATCGCGGAAATCTCAGGCGGACTGTATCGTTTGCCACGTAACTCAACGTGCGCATCGCCATTGTCGGCTTCGACCACTTTATAGGGCAGACGTTTGATAGCTTCCTGTACCTCGCGGCTCTTGAACTTGCGACCCATCAGACGTTTGACGGAAAAGATGGTGTTTTCCGGATTGGTGATAGCCTGCCGCTTCGCGATTTGACCGACCAGACGTTCTCCTTTGTCCGTAATCGCGACAACGGACGGTGTCGTCCGGCTTCCTTCCGCATTTGCAATGACGACAGGATCTCCTCCGCTCATAATGGCGACGCAGGAGTTGGTCGTTCCCAGGTCGATGCCGATTACTTTCCCCATGTGTATGCTCCTTCCTCCATGCGATCAATTGCTCAAACTGTGACCTTCCGTACTCGTCGTCGTAGTCTCACCGTTCGTCGAATCCTGTCCCGTTCCCGTCGACACGCTGACCATGGCGGCCCGCAAGATGCGGTCATGGAGCCGGTAACCACGCTGGAACTCTTCCACCACATGGTTCTCGGCAATCTGAAGGGATGCCACTGACGTGACCGCGTGGTGCGCGGCGGGATCAAAAGGTTGACCAACGGTGGCAACAGGCTGAACCCCGAATTTCGTCAAGACTCCCATCAACTGTTTGAGGGTCAGGTCCACCCCCTGGACGAGACTTTCGCTCGTTCCGTTTTCCTTGGCGGCCTTCACAGCCCGCTCGAGATTGTCGACAACGAGTAAGAGCTCCTTGAGAATCTGTTCGTTGCTATATCGAATATGCTCACGCTGGTCCCGCTGGGCCAGTCGCTTGTAATTCTCGAACTCAGCAGCCAGACGGAGATACCGGTCATTCAGTCCCTGGCATTCCTCGGTTTTGGCAGTCAGAGCTTGCTGAAGTTCTGCCGCCTGAGTCGTCTCCTCGGCGCTGGCAGAGGCTGTCTCAGAAGGTCGGACTTCTAAGTTCTCGATTGTATTGATGTTCTTCTTTTCTTTTGACACGAAATGAACCCGTTGGACAGGCAGATAGCCACCTGACTCGGTATGTCAACAGGGCCTAGAAAAATTAATTACTTATGCACGGAAGGAAGGAGCTTAGGTCCATAAGGTCGGACCTGGTTCGCCGGTCGTTCGGCGGTATAGCAATTCGAGTCCCTCGAGGGTCAAAAGCGGCTCAATTTTTTGGATAGTTGTTGTCTCAGCAGCGAGGATTGAACTGAGGCCCCCCGTTGCAATGACAAGAGCGGACCCTCCTAGTTCTTGCTCCATTCGGCGAACCAATGAGTCGACCAAACCGGCATATCCGAATAACAGCCCGGACTGGATACTGCTCGCGGTATCGGTGCCGATAACGGTTTTGGGGCGAACGAATTCAACTTTGGCCAGCTTAGCGGCTCTGGTGAATAGGGCTTCCGCTGATATACCCAGACCCGGAGCGATGACTCCCCCGAGGTACTGGCCGTCTTTCGTGACGGCGCAAAACGTCGTGGCGGTGCCGAAATCGACGATGATGAGGTCGCGGCGGTATTTGTGGTACGCCGCAGCCGCATTCACTAATCGATCACTCCCAATCTCCTTGGGGTTGGCATAGGTCAACGTCAGTCCTGTATCTGTTTCAGATGTCACGAGGAGGGCATGTCGGCCAAAGGATCCTTCTACCATTTCCTCGAAAGTGGGTGTGAGAACAGGAACGACGCTAGAAATGATCGCTCCGGAGACACGTTGAGGGAGAATTCCCGCTGCGGCGAGGAGATTGGAGAAGAGAATACCATACTCATCCGCTGTTCGCTTCGTATCTGTCGCCAAGCGCCAGTGAGCGAGGAGGGTGCGGTTGTCGTAGATGCCCCAGACGATGTTCGTGTTCCCGATATCAACGACCAGCAACATGTTCGTATTGTACTGGGCAGAAAAGGAAATCGCTAGGATCTGAGGTGAATGATGTCTGCGGCACGGAGCTCGACGGTTCTGTTCGGCCCGCTTCCTGGGACGGTTGAAACTAGGAGCGAGCCATCTTGGCTGATCGATTCGGCGCATCCGGTGAGTTCCGAGCCGTCTGCCAGACTCGCTTGTACCTTCCGTCCAAGGGTTGAACAACGCCGTTGGTATGCGAGCGCCAGTTGTTGTGGTCCGTGTTCGGTGAGCTCCTCGACGCAGTGCTCCAGCTCGAGTAATAGTTGTGCGATGAGCCTATTCCGATCGACAACAGCATGAGTCTGGTTCCACAGGGAGGTCGCTGATGCGCGGAGCTCTTCGGGAAAATCCTCAGGCTTCGTGTTCACATTGATGCCGATCCCAACGATTTGAAACGGGCCCGATGGTGAAGCTTGGACATTCTCGCAGAGGATTCCACCGACTTTTCGATCGGATAGTAGAAGATCATTGGGCCACTTAAGAGAGATCGATGCCGACGTCACGGACTCGATTGCCTCAGCGGCGGCGAGAGCGGTGATCAATGGAAGCCATGAGAGCCAGTCCGACAAACGATTGGAAGGAAGCGAGGCTCTTAACACCAGAGAACAATAGACGTTGGTGACGCCCGGCGAAAACCAGGTTCGCCCCAGACGACCTCGACCGGCTGTTTGGCGGTCGGCGATGACCACCGTCCCATGCTCAACACCGGATTCGCCCAGCGTAGTCGCTTCAAGATTTGTCGAGGGGAGTTGTTCGAACAATTCGATCCGGCGGCCTAAGATCTGGGTCGCCAGGGTGCTACGGATCGAATCCACACTAATGGCGTGAGGGATCTGCATGGATTAGTGCCGTTTTCGTGGCCTGTGTGGAAGCGGCTCGAGTTCGAGACTGAGGGTGGCGGCCGGCGCGGAATGAGTCAAGGCGCCGATGGAGATAAAGTCAGGCCCGGCCGCGGCCATCTCCTGCACATTGTCCAGGGTGATGCCCCCGGAAACTTCGACTAGTGCGCGTTCCTTGATGAGGGTCACGGCCTGACGAACCATTCGCGGGGTCATGTTGTCGAGCAGAATCACATCCGCCTTCCCTGCCAGGGCCTGGCGGACGTCTGCGAGAGATTCAACCTCCACGATGACCGTGAGTGTATCCAACGCTTTCTTGCGGGCGCGACGACAGGCTTCGCGCACACCTTGCTTCTGTGCCTTCAGGAGGGAGAGATGGTTGTCTTTAATCAAAATACCGTCTCCCAACGACCGGCGGTGGTTCTGTCCACCGCCGAGTGTGACCGCCCACTTTTCAAGGGCCCGCAAGCCGGGAAGGGTTTTTCGCGTGTCGAGGATGGTGACGGGATAGTCCTTCACTGCGTCACGAAACTTCCTGGTCAATGTGGCGATGCCGGAGAGATGCTGGAGAAAATTGAGGGCGACTCGCTCAGCCATGAGGATGGATCGGCCATCTCCTTCGACCCCCATCAACGACTGACCCGAAAGTAGCAGATCACCTTCCTTGCACAAGGGTGTGACGCTCAGCGAGGGGTCAACGGCGAGGAAAGTCTGAACGGCGGCGGTTAAGCCTGCGGAGACCAAGTCCTGCTGTGCGGTAATCGTGGCGCGTCCTGGCGTTCTATGAGGGAAAAGCGTGCTGGTGGTGACGTCTCCCAAGGCGAGATCCTCCTCAAGCGCGATACGAACGGCGCGCCTGATCTCGGCGGCAGGAAACTGTCGCATGCGCTAGGCTCCTAACATGGCCCGCAGTTGTTGTTCGCTGCTCGCGAGCATAGCCTGATCGTGTTGGAGGCTTCGCGCACGTTCCTGATGGTCCGTGATGACCTCCGGCGGAGCCTTGGAGACAAAGTCGCTGTTACGAAGCTTGCTCTCGAGACGCTCGATTTCCTTGGCCTGCTCGGACTTCTGCTTGACGATCCGTTCCAGCGCTTTTTTTAGGTCGACATCGCCAGTTACACCAACTCCAACGGACAGGTTTTTGGCCACGAGACGGAGCAGTCGGGAGGTCGGCCACTGTGTGGTTGGAGCAAAGTCGGCTGTCCCGCGACCAAGGTGACTGAGATAACTGCTGAGTTGGTTCAGCTGCTGTCGCCGTTTGGGTTCATCTTGTGACACAGAGAACTGAATCTGCTGTCCGGGTGGATAATTCAAGAGAACACGGGCCGTGCGAACCAGCCCGACGGTTTGTTCAAGAAGAGCGAACACGTCTTCTGCTTCTGAATCCCTGTAAGCTGCGTCTGCCGCTGGATATGGCCGCACCACAATACTCCCCCCTTCATGCGGCAGGTGCTGCCAAATGTCTTCGGTGAGAAAGGGCATAAAGGGATGAAGCAACCGCAGGGTGGTTTCGAGGGTTTCGATCAGTGTATGTCTGGTGCTTGCGCTATCCTGATGAGTAGAATCCTGAAGGACGGGTTTGATCAACTCCAAGTACCAGTCACAGTATTCATGCCAGATAAAATGGTATAGAGCGTTGGCGGCACGGTCAAAACGATAGGCTTCCAGCTCATTTGTCACAGTGGCAATGGTGTGGTGGAGACGACTTAGAATCCAGCGGTCCGGGAATGCGCGTTCGGCCCGCGGCAACGAGGTGCGCGGACCATCGAGATACATCAAGCTGAACCGGGCGGCATTCCAGATCTTGTTGGCGAAATTTCGGTAGCCTTCGATTCGCTCCTCGGCGAGCTTGATGTCACGTCCCGGGGAAGCCATCGAGGCCAGGGTAAATCGCAGCGCGTCAGTGCCGAATTCCTCCATGACGTGGAGCGGATCGATCACGTTGCCTTTGGACTTGCTCATCTTTTGGCCTTCCGCATCCCGCACGAGGGCGTGGATATAAACATCTCGGAAGGGTACCTCGCCCATAAACCTCAGCCCGAGCATGATCATACGGGCGACCCAAAAGAAGAGAATGTCCAGTCCGGTCACGAGCGTTGAAGTTGGGTAGTAGGTTTTGAGTTCTGGTGTCTGCTCCGGCCAGCCTAATGTGGAGAAAGGCCAAAGACCGGATGAGAACCAGGTGTCGAGCACGTCCGGATCAAGGATGAAGTCAGTCTTCCCGCAGGTCGGACAGGAGAGAGGCGCAACCTTTCCGACAATGGCTTTAGCTCCCTGTAGAATAGTGAAGCGCGGGCAGGAAGGCATCGAACTTTTCTTTTCGACGATCAAGTGTCCATTGCATGTGCGACAGTACCAGGCGGGAATCTGGTGTCCCCACCAAATCTGGCGCGAGATGCACCAGTCTTTAATTTCCCTCATCCAACCGAGATAATTATTTACCCATCCTTCTGGAATAATCCTGATCCGTCCGTCCTCCACCGCCTTTATGGCCGGCTCGGCCAGGGGTTTGATCTTTACAAACCACTGAGGCGACAGGTACGGCTCCACGACGGTTTTGCAACGGTAACACTTTCCGATCGACATCTTATGATCGTCGACTTTTGTGAGGAGGCCGCGATCTTTCAGGAACTGCTCGATCCTCGGACGAGCCTTGATGACCGGGGTCGTGGCAACGGCGTCAATGACGGCCGGTTCCACGCCAGCGGCGTGCAGACCGGTTCGATCAAGCAGCGCTTGATGATCCAAGATGGGTAGTCGTGGCAGGTGATGCCGTTCGCCTGCTTCAAAGTCGTTGAAGTCATGCGCCGGTGTGATCTTCACCGCGCCGGTGCCGAACTCTAGGTCTACTAAGATCGAATCACCTACGATTGGAATCTCGCGTGTTGTAAGCGGCAGACGGACTTTTTTGCCGATGAGGTGGCGATAACGTGGATCTTCAGGGTGCACCGCCACGGCGGTATCGCCCAGCATTGTTTCAGGACGGGTTGTGGCAACAGTCAAAAACGTAGCCGGATCGTCTGCGAGTGGATACCGAATATGGTACAGCTTCCCCTTGACCTCCTCATGCTCGACTTCGATGTCGGACAGCGCGGTCAGGCAGCGGGGGCACCAGTTGATCAGCCGTTCACCCCGATAAATGAGGCCGTCCTCGTAGAGCCGGACGAAGACTTCGAGGACCGCTTTCGACAAGCCCCCATCCATGGTGAAGCGGAGCCGAGCCCAATCGCAGGAGGCCCCTAACCGCTTGAGCTGCTGGATAATGGTGCCGCCAGATTGAGCTTTCCATGCCCACACCCGTTCGACAAATTTCTCCCTGCCGAGCTGTTCACGCGACGTCCCTTCCGCAGCGAGTTGCCGCTCGACGACGTTCTGGGTGGCGATGCCGGCGTGGTCCATCCCTGGCATCCACAAGACGTTCCGTCCTTGCATGCGACGCCAGCGGATCAGAATGTCCTGGATCGAGTTGTTGAGCGCATGACCGACGTGCAAAGAGCCGGTAACGTTTGGGGGCGGGATGACGATGCAGTACGGCTGGCCCGGGTGGGTGACCGACGCGTGAAAATACCCGTGTTGTTCCCAAAGCTGATACCAGCGTGTTTCAACCGATTTCGGATCGTAGGTCTTGTCGAGCTGCGGGGTTGCCATGGTCCGCCAACGAGGGTTGGGCGGCGCGCATCTTAACATGGAGGGTGCAGGCTCACAAGCGAACGGCGGCGCGGCTTGTGGGCCCTTGTAGCTTGTGTTATACAAGCGTGCGCATGGTTGGGAAGGCGCGGATTATCTTATTCACACCAGGATGGAGCAAGTATGGCGACGGGACGGCTCAAAGATAAAAAAACGCGAAAAAAGCACCGGAAGAATATCAAGCGCATGAAGGCGCTGGCGAAGGCTCGTCGGAGCAAGAAGGGAAAGAAAGGGTAAATCCTCTCAACGGTCGTTCCCTACTCAAGGGCGGTGAGACGTTTGAGCTCGGCTTTGATCTGTTCCTCGGCGATGCCTGGGACAAGCCGCTGAACAGCCTGTTCGACTTGCTCTTTAACTGCTGCCCGCACGATCTCATCGGCGATCTGTGTGGCCTGTTTGACCGCGGCCTGCTGAATCTCATCCCGCACCAGCACGTCGATCGATCCAATTTGATCATGGACGACATCGGGTAGTGTTTTCTTGACCGTCTCTGCCTGTTCCCGCGCGAGTCCATCGATGCTGTCTTTTACGAGCGGGGTTGCGATCTCAAAGATGCTGTGTCGGATGATCGGTTCCAGGACCGGCATTTCGCGGGACAATACGTTGGACAGCTCCTTGCCCAGGAGCGGTTCGATCATATGCGCCAGCCGTTCTTGCGAAAGGGTGGCACCCAACTGGGTTTGCACTTCATCTTGGACCGCTTTGGCTACTTGCGAGGCAAGTTCTTTCCCGATGACGTGCGGGAGCATGGTTGAGATTTTTTCTTCGGTGCGTTCCGTCATTGTCTCTAAGAGTTGGCCGAACAGGCCCTTCATGGCGTCCTCGGGTTCGCCCGTCGCTTTCGGAGCGGTTGAACCAGCTGGTTTTGATGGAGGCGGGGGGGGCGATTTTTTTAAAATCTTCGGCGGAGGTATCTGGGCAGCCGCAATCTGGCCCGTATCCTCTTCAGACAGTTCGGTCTCATCTTCCTGATCAACCAGCGAGGGATCTTCGTCCGAATCAGTGGAACTCGATGCCGGAGGCCAGGAACGGCGTTTCTTCGATCCGTTGGATCCGAGATCTTTAATGACTTCCAACAGGTTGTCAGACTGAAACGGCTTCTTGAGGAACGCTTTAACCCCTAACGAGCGGAGATGCTTTTCGTCTAGACGATCGGACGGGCTGATCAAGGAGACAATATACGTGTCAGCTAGGTTGTCGATCCTTTGGACTTCCTTGCAGAAGCCGGAAAACGTCATGTTGTCTAAGTGGTAGTCGACAATGATCAGATGGGGGCTCCTCTTGCGGGCTGCCTCTAACGCGGTGGGTCCGTCCTGAAAGCCGACGACCTCGAAGCCTTCAGGAGTTGAGATCTGTTCGACCATCCGGCGAACAGCCGGACTGCTGTCGATCACAAAAATGGTTGAAGGCACCTAACCCTCCAATTTTATTGAACTAAGTCGAAGCTAACAGCGAGGGTATTCTTTGTCAAGAAAACCACTAATTCATGTCGGCTTTGACGTCGTTCGTTTGGGGTGACTAGAATCCGTCCGACTCGGGGACCTCCGATCCATGAAGACACCAATCCAGCTCATCCTGTTCGATGCGGCTGAAACCCTTTTCCACGTCAATGGGTCGGTCGCGGAGATTTATCTCCGTTATGCGGTCAAGCAGGGGTTTCAGCAAAAACCAGACTCGCTCGAAGCCATTACGCAATCGTTCAAACGGGCCTTTCGGGAAGCGCCTCCGCCAGCCTTTGTCGAGATGGTTCCTGCGAAACTCAAACAATGTGAGCGGCTCTGGTGGTTTGATATCGTCCACAGTGTCTTTTATCGGGTCGGGATGTTCGAACGGTTTGATGAGTTCTTTGAAGAGGTGTTCCGGGTTTTCGAAGATGCCCGTTCCTGGGTGTTGTACCCGGAAACAGAACGAGTCCTCGCGCAGCTTCGTGATCAGGGGTTCGAACTCGGGATCGTGTCCAATTTTGACTCGCGTCTTTTTACGATCCTTCGGGGATTAGGTATTGAGTCGTACTTCAATTCGGTGACGATCTCCAGCTTGGCGCAAGCGGCCAAGCCAGCAGCGAGAATCTTCGAACTTGCGGTGGAAAAACATGCCATGGATCCTGAGGAGGCGGTCCATATCGGAGACAGTTTGCGAGACGATGTCGAAGGAGCGCAGAAGGCTGGGCTTACCGGTATCCTGTTGGATCGCAAACGGGTTGTGCGGGATAGCAGCGTACTGGTCATTCATGCGCTCGATGAATTGCTCTCTCTCGTAACCCGTTCACAGTAGTTGAGGTACGAGGTCCTTCGCTCTTCCCCGAAGCGTCAGATCGACCATGTCCGACTGAGGAGTCTCATCGAGATTGATTTCAATGACCGTCGCGCCGGCCTGTTTGGCGACTGAAGCGAAGCCTGCGGCGGGATAAACCACGCCGGAAGTGCCGATAACCAACAACAAGTCACACGTTTGGAGCACCTCGCTGCAACGACGGAGATCTGTGGGATCGAGCGGTTCACCGAACCAGACGATGTGCGGGCGTACGAGTACCCCACAGACATCACATGCCGGAAGGATTGGGATCGGGACGCGATGATCCTCGGTCACGACGCCGCACGCAGTGCAGCGGACCATCCAAATGTTGCCGTGAATCTCTGATAGTCGACGTGAACCGGCGGCGCGATGCAGCCCGTCGACATTCTGGGTGATTAACCACATTCGATGGTTCACGCGCCGCTCGAGTTCGGCAAGCGCGACGTGCGCAGGATTCGGCGATGTGGTCGCGATCAGTTCTCGCCGCCAGTTGTACCATTCCCATACGAGGCGCGGATCACGTTCAAACGCTTCCGGCGTCGCGAGATCCTCCGCCCGAAAATTCCGCCACAAGCCGTCCGCACCACGAAAAGTCGGCACACCACTGTCGGCAGAGATTCCCGCCCCGGTCAGGATCGTGATCGACTGAGCCGAAGCCAGGTGCGCCTGGGCGAGGCGAATTTGATCGTCGAGTAACATCGGAAGTGGAGTGCATTGTACACGACTTCAGTCCAACAAGGGCGCGTGGTATAGTTACGCTCCAGTTATCTCTGGAAGACCTCTATGCAACACATTTTGATGGTTGGGGCCGGCTCTGTAGGCGGATTCTTCGGCGCGCACCTTGCGAAGAGTAATCCTGACGTCTCGTTCTTACTGCGACCCACAACGTTAGCAGCGGTGAAGCGAAACGGCCTAACAATCCGCAGCGCGAGTGGGTCATTTACCGTACGCCCGCGTGTTGCGTCCGATCCGCGAGAACTGCCGACCCCTGATCTGGTAATCCTTTCCGTCAAGGCCTATGACATCGAGGAGGTGATGACCCAACTCGATCCGGTCATGGATGAACACACGGTCGTCCTCACTTTGCAAAATGGCGTGGACACGGAGGATCGTCTGATCGCACGACTGAGACGCGATTGTGTCGTCGGCGGAGTGGCGTTCATCTATTCTAAAATTGCGGCGCCGGGCGTCATCGATCACTACAAGAAAGGTTCTGTGGCGATTGGAGAAATGATGGGGCATACGAGCCCCCGTGTATTGTCCATTGTGGAGCTTTTCAAACAGGCGGGCATTCCATGTCAACTCACGGATGATGTGCGTCGCAGCAAGTGGGAAAAGATGTGTTGGAACTGCGTGTTCAATCCCCTTACCGTCATCATCGACGATAAAGTGGCCAAGGCGCTCGACCATCCGGAGATGCTGCGCGTCATCCCTCAGATTGTCGAAGAAGTAGCGGCAGTGGCGGCAGCCGTAAAAGTTCCGTTGGCGTCCGATATGGCTGGGAAAGTCCTTCGCTGGACACAAGAGATTCGAGACATTCATACGTCGATGTTCGATGATTGGAAGGCTGGACGACCCACGGAGATCGACTATCTCAACGGGTACGTGGCAAAACTCGGGCGTGAACTGGGGATTCCGACACCGCTCAATGACGCGTTGACGGCGATGGTCAAGACGATTACTGAACGTGACCGGACTGGACCTGGCGTGCTGCGGATTGAGGGGGCGGTGGTGCAGCCCGTGACGTTTGATCATGCATCGATCTCAAAGCTTCCCACACAGCATCACGTGGATGTGTCGACCGTCATGCCGAACATGCGAGGGAAGGGGGTTAGGCTCAAGGGCTTGCTCGATGTACCGGCGCTCGCGGTCCAAGCCGACCACGTGACGTTTCACTCCGGAGACGGAAAGTATGCAGCCAGTCTCACGCTGCAACAGGCCAATGAATTTGGCATCCTGCTCTATGAACTCGATGGGCAATCCCTGCCGCCAGAAAAGGGTGGCCCGTTTCGCTTGATTACTCCAGGTCTCGGCGATCTTTGCGCAAATGTAAAGGGTGTAGTGCGGGTTGAAGTCACCAAAGGCGTAGGAGCGGATACGAGACCATCACTCAAAAACTGCTAGCGCCTTTCTTGCTCCCCTGCCCGATCACTTGAATCGTCCTCCAACGTTCCGATCGGTAGCGCCACAAGAGTAATCCCATCCGTACGGTCCAATCCGCTATCATGGCGCTCCAGACGACTAGTATATCCAGCTTCAGAACAAATCCGGTGACGACGGCCCACGGTACCCGGATACCCCACATCCCGATGGTGGTTGCCCACATGATAAAAGGAGTGTCGCCGGCTCCTCTGAGGGAGCCAGCTAGGACCATCGTCAGCGCAAGCGGGATTTGCAGGAGCGCGACAATACGCAGGAAGGTCGTGCCAAGCTCGATGACGGATGCATCGCTCGTAAACGTGCGAAGCAGGACGTAAGGGAAGAAGAAAAAGACCATCCCCATTGTTGCCATCGCACCAGCCGCCAGCCGGTTGGCCTCCCAGTTCTCCATCTTTGCGCGCACATACTTTCCTGCGCCGATGCTCTGCCCCACCATGGTGGCGGCGGCGATGGCGAATCCATATCCGGGAAGAAAGGACAAGGACTCGATCGACAAGCCGACCTGATGTGCAGCATAGGTAACCGTGCCGTAGAGAAGGACGATTTTCGTGTAGACCATGACGCCGGCTTGCTGGAAGATACGTTCGCCTGACACCGATGCGCCGATCCGCCAGGTTGCGTGGAGGAGATCCCGGCGAACGGTGGAGGGGATACGAAACAGACGGCGGCAAGCCCACAGCAAATATAGGAACCCGGTGCCTTCCGCAGCTCCCACGGCCACCGCCGCCCCCGTTATGCCCCACGCAGGAAAGCCCCAGAGGCCATAGATCAGTGGATAGGCCAGAGCAAGATGGAGAAGATTGACGACGATCAATGCAAACATCGGTGTTCGGGTGTCGCCGGTGCCTTGAAGGATCGAGGTGAGCGTATGAAGCAAGACGGTAAAGGGAATGACGAGAAAAATGAGGTCGGAGTAGGGCTCGGCTTGGTTGATGAGATCGGTATCCGCTCCCAACAAGACCATGGCCTCACGATTGAACGCAATGCCGGCTGCCATGAGGACCAATGAAACGACAAGACCAAAAATCAACAGATGTGTCGCGGCATCTTCACCGTCGCGGGTACGTCGAGCGCCCCAGAGTTGTGCGATGAGAACATTGGCTCCCACTGAAAGGCCCGAGAGTAGCGTCGCAGCGATAAATGCCAGTAGTTGTCCCAACCCTACGGCGGCGATCGAGGTGGCCCCCAGTCCTCCGACAAGGAAGACAGCAACAATGCCCTCGGCTCGCTGCAGCAAACTGCTGACCGTGACAGGCAGAGCCAATGTGAGCACAGATTTTCGGATCCGAGGAAGTGGTCCCACAGGGCCTATCCTAGCAGAAGCGAGACCCTGCCTTGGTAGACAAATGGGGTAAGTGTTCGATAGGGTCTGTTCTATGATGACGGAACCGGGCGCATCTTCTTCTGCTACGATTGCCCCCCGTTTGTCCAAGTCGAAATTCCTGGCCGGATTGCAGTGTCTGAAACGTGTGTATCTCGAAGTGCATCATCCTCAGTTGGCCAGTGCACCGGATGCGTCAACACAGGCGATGCTCGACATGGGAACCGAGATCGGCGAACGTGCCAGAAGTCTGTTTCCCGGGGGCATGCTCATCGGGGAAACCCATCGTCAGCGGGAGGCGGCGCTCGCCCATACTGCCTCAGCCGTCAACAATCTCTCGGTCCCGGTGATTTTTGAAGGAGCCTTCGAGTACGACAGCGTCCTGGTTCGCGTAGATATCCTTCAGCGCGTCGAGGGTGATATGGCAGGACAGAGTGCCTGGCGCTTAATCGAAGTGAAGTCCTCGTCTCGTGTCAAAGACGTTCATCTCGATGACCTGGCGATTCAACGATATGTCTTGCAGGGTGCGGGCCTGCATGTGGCGACCACGTGCCTCATGCATATCAATACGCAGTATCTGTACGACGGTGGCGAGATCGATCTTCAAGGGCTCTTTACCATCGAGGACGTCTCAGAGTTAGTTGCGGGACGAGGACTCCAGGTCCTGGACAGACTTGCGGCCATGAAAACCGCCGTGATGCAATCGGTCGTTCCGTCGATCGAGCCGGACCGCCATTGCCATAGTCCCTACGAGTGTCCGTTTTGGGCTCATTGCACCGCAGACAAGCCGTCTCGATGGGTGTATTACCTGCCGGGATCGAAACAAGCTGTCAGTCAATTGATGGAGCAGGGCATCTCAACGATCGACGAGATTCCAGAGAACGCGAAGCTCACGCCGGTACAGCGACGAATGAAAGACAACGTGGAGTGGGTATCTCGCAAGCTTGGGACGGTGCTTGAGTCAGTCCGTTATCCGGTTCACCATCTGGACTTTGAAACAGTGATGTTAGCGATTCCACGGTTTCCGTCCACGAGACCGTATCAAGCCCTTCCGGTGCAATGGTCGAATCACATCGAACTGGAATCCGGAGAACTTCGTCATGAAGAATTCCTGCACGGAGAAGCGAGTGATCCCCGTGCCAGGTTGGCGGAAGCATTGATCGAGTCACTCGGAGAGCAGGGACACATTTGCGTGTATTCACCGTATGAACGATCGGTCCTCGAGCAACTGACTGAGGTCTTGCCGCAGTGGCGATCGGAGTTGAAGCAGATCATCGGGAGAATCTGGGATTTGTACGAGGTGATCAAAGAGTATTACTACCATCCCGGATTTCTCGGTCGCTATTCAATCAAAGACGTGCTGCCTGCGGTGGTACCCTCGCTCGGTTATGATGACCTCATCATCAAAGAGGGAGGGCAGGCAGCCAGTGAGTACTACCGGATGGTCTTCCTGGAATCCGATTGGATCGAGCGAGCGAAGATCCAGGAGGCTCTCCTCCAATACTGTAAACGCGATACGCTCGCTATGGTGGAATTGAGGAGAGCGTTAAAGGAGAAAGCGAGGATCACGTGAGGTATTTTTCCCGTCGCCACCACATGTGAGGCTCTGCGTCAAGCAAGCTCTGTCTGGCGGAGAGGGTGGGATTTGAACCCACGGTCCCCTTACGAGGACACTCGCTTTCGAGGCGAGCCCATTCGGCCGCTCTGGCACCTCTCCGGAGTAACAGTGCATCGCGCTCTCTGAATCGTGAGCAGGTAGGAAGACAAAAGCATCACGACTTGAAACGGAGCTTACCGTGAGAGTGGTGTTTTTGCAATGCCCCGACGGAAGGAAACCAGGGCACTCCTCCTGCATCGGCTACGATTTGTAGGTCAAAGATGCTGACTTTTCGACCGCTTGAAAAGCCCCCGTGGCCCACCGATAAAGCTAATGTAGATGAGAGTGCTATTCATATCTGGGGTGTCTCACTGGAGGCGGAGGCGGACACAATTGAGCAATGCTGGCATTGTCTTTCACCAGAGGAATCGATGCGCGCGGCTCGCATCACGTCGGAACAACAGCGACGTCACTTCGTAGCGGCACATGGCGCCTTACGGATGGTGCTGAGTCGCTATTGTGACTGCGGGCCAGAGGATCTGTCTTTCCAGAAAATGGCTTCCGGGAAACCCATGCTACAGGGAACCGATGAAAGGACAAACATGATCCGGTTCAATCTCAGCCACTCCCACGGACGAGCGTTAATTGCGGTCTCGAAGGAGCGCGAAGTGGGTGTCGACTTGGAAAAAGTTCTGATTGACCGCGATGTCACCGCTCTCGCAGCGCGATTCTTTGCGCCTCAAGAGCAGGTAGCCATCGGACGTGCCGCGCCGACGGCAAAACACGTAACCTTTTCTCGTATCTGGGTTGCCAAGGAGGCGGTCTTGAAAGCGCGCGGGAGTGGCCTCACATTTCCCCTCGATCGTCATCGCATTGAATTGTCCTGTGGGGGAACGACAGGCCATCTCGTCAGCGAAGGGAATCCGCCGGAGAACACTCCGCTAGCCATTCAATTTCTCTCGCTGGAAGCGGGTTGGGTTGGAGCAGTGGCCGCAGAGGGCAGTGGATGGAAAGTGACGCTCTGCACGTAAGACTCACTGCGGTTACGTCGAAGGATCGCTTGTCTGAACCGATTCGGTTCGAAGTCGTCGGAAGAATTCTTGCAAGAGAGATTGGCATTCTTCCTCGAGCACTCCGCTCGTGATCAAAACCTGATGATTGAGCGGGGAATCTGTCGCCAGATCAAAGACTGAACCGCACGCGCCGGCCTTCGGATCACGTGCACCAAACACGAGCCGCGGAATTCTGGCAAGAATAATTGCGCCGATGCACATGGCGCAAGGCTCAACCGTGACGTACAAAGTCGTATCAGTCAGCCGCCATGAGCCGAGTGCGGACGCAGCAGTCCGGATCGCCACGACTTCCGCGTGAGCTGTCGGGTCCTGCCAGATTTCACGGTAATTGTGTGACATCGAAAGAATCTCACCCTCACGAACAATGACAGCTCCAATCGGGATTTCCCCCAAGGATGGAGCCTTGGCGGCTTCCTCCAGAGCGATTTTCATCCAGTGCGTGTCTTGTGCTGAATACGTGGCCATCAGGGAACGGGCGAGCGATGCGATAATACCAGATTGCCGGAGCGTCATCTTAGCACGGCTGTTTCAACCGGGAGAAGTCTGAGGCTACTGATGGCGTGATGCAGGGACAGTGCTGGGGCTGCTGGACGATTGCTGTTTGGAGAAGCTGGTGACGAGGTAGTCCGTATCAATAGATGCATTTTTTCCGATCCGCCATCGCCCTCAAAGAGCGGTTCATTTCTCACTCATTTTCAGCTATTCTTGATCGACGTTAGTGACCGATGCCCTCTGTATGGATTGAGACATTTGTTGTGAAATCTAACCTCGTCACAGACACGCGCAGCCTCCTCATGGACCGAGCAGTTGCCTCGTTAGGAGATCGGCGCTTCGGAATATTGCTCGTCATTGCCCTGACAATGTTCGGTTGGTTCGAGTCGAGTGGATGCACGTCCGCTCCCAAAGAACTGCCTATGCCTTCTCCTACACAGAAAGCGCTAATCGGTAAGAGCAGACAAGAACTCATGGCTTGTGCCGCAGTCCAACCTCAAGAGAGTCTAGTAGGCGATCTGACGGTGCTGAGATACTACAAAGAAGCTTCTATCCTGGAAGAATCGTTTGTCGCATCGAAAAGCAGCGTCGCACGTATTCACCACGGCTATTGGGCCACCCTCGGACTCAAAAATGATCACGTCGAAGGTGTTCAGTACGACTCGGTACCCTCTTCTTACAAGGACGACGACCATTGCGACGAAATCTTTGAGAATTGCTTAGGGAAGTGAGTGTGAGCCCACCAAGACACTCCCGCCAAACTGATAGCCCGTGAGGTTCGGAGCATTGACTACCTGGAGACAATTTTCTTCAGGGCATCTCGAACCT
>DASPUC010000036.1 GCA_035623075.1 Nitrospiraceae bacterium
CGCTGAACTCTTGCCGAGCCTCGACGCGGTTCGAGGTCGTGGGCCTGGAAGATGGTCTGCTCGGTGCCCTGCCCATTCCGATAAATCGCCCAGTCTCACTTTGAGGGAAGGTGATCGAGGCTTGCTGGTCAAATGCTGGGCCGGCTGCACGCTCGATGCCATCACTGCCAAGCTGGGGATTCGGGTCATGGACCTCTTTTACGATGCTGGTCTCCCAGAGTCGGAGGATCGCCGACTGGCCCGTCAGCAACGGGAACAGGAACGCGCGGCCCAGACAGCCGCGTATGAGAAACGAGGCCGACAAATCGACCTCCGGCGAGACGCTGAGGCGGTCATTCGAGCTGCCCACGGCATCGATCTCAGCACATGGAGCGATGAGCAATTAGATGCCGCACTGAACCGGCTCGCGGATGCCTATGCGATCGTGCGGCCAACAGGAGAACCTGACGATGAGTGGGAAAGCGTTCGCTGAAGCCCTGGAACAGTTTGATGAGACGGAAAAGCGAGTACAAGAGCATTTCCTCAATGGCCTGGAGACGATGATTCCTCCCACGGAGGAACCAGTATCAATGGATGACAGGCGAGAACAAGAAAGCTGGCCCGTGCTCGATCCGCTGGCAATCCGTGGGGTGCTTGGTGAGTTAGTTCGGGCCATTGAGCCGCACAGTGAAGCGGACCCGGCCGCACTCCTCATTCAGGCGATGGCCGCCTATGGAAGTGTCCTGAACCGAGGGCCTCACTTTCGAGCTGAAGCGGACGTGCACCACATGAACCTGTTTGCCGCCTTGGTGGGTGAAACCTCGAAGGGCCGCAAGGGCACCAGTTGGGGGCATATCCGAAGAGTCTTCTCGGTGATTGATGCTGAGTGGACGAGCACTCGCGTCCTCAATGGTCTGTCGTCAGGTGAAGGCTTGATTTGGGCCGTTCGAGACGAAATCACCAAGGACGAGCCGATTCGGGAACGGGGAAGACCGACGGGGGAGTATCAGACGGTCATTGTGGATCGTGGCATTGGCGATAAGCGGCTCATGGTTCTCGAATCCGAGTTTGCCAGCACCCTGCGAGTGATGGGACGAGATGGCAACACACTCAGTGCGGTCATTCGGCAAGCGTGGGATAGTGGCGATCTCCGAACGATGGCCAAAAATGCCCCTGCGTGTGCCACAGGGGCTCATATCTCTCTCGTGGTCCACATCACTAAAGATGAACTCTGCCGACTTATTGAAGCCAATGAAGCGAGCAATGGGTTCTGCAATCGCTTCCTGTGGCTCTGCGTCACGCGATCGAAGATTCTTCCCGAAGGCGGACACTTTGATGAATCGGCGATTGCTCCCCTTCTTCAACAGTTGCATCGGGCCGTACAGTTTGGACGAGCGGGAGGAGAACTTACACGCAGTGAGACGGCGCGAGTCATGTGGCGGCAAGTCTATCCCGAACTCTCCGAAGGGAAACCCGGTCTCCTTGGCGCGGTCATTTCCAGAGCTGAGGCCCAGGTCATGCGCCTTGCCTGTCTGTATGCCCTGCAAGATATGTCGTATGTCGTACAGCCAGAGCATCTCACGGCAGCATTGGCGTTATGGGAATACTGCGAAGCGAGCGCCCGATATATCTTTGGTCAGCGACTGGGAGATCCGATCGCTGACGAACTACTGTCCGCCCTGCGTCGACACCCTCAGGGTATGACACGCACAGAGATCCGTGACTGGTTTGGACGCAACCGCAAGGCTTATGAGATCAACCGAGGGCTCGCTCTCTTGGCGAAGCAGGGATTCGCTCGGATGGAAGAGTCTCCCTCCGGCGGGCGACAAATTGAGCGCTGGTTTGCAGTCTCTAGGGCTACGACATAAACGACAAATACGACCAAAGCCAGCAGGTTGATGGAGATATGTCGTTAATGTCGTTTAAGTCGTAAGGGAAAGGACCATGTGGGCAAGTATCTGAACCTCATCCGCCAAACCGAGGAACCTGACACTTCGATAGATCATGGAAGATCCTCAGAGATCCTCCCTGGCTGCCAGATCATTTGGGACGGGGCTGACACTCTACAGCGGGGACCGGCAATAATCGATTTTCTCCATACCGACCCTGACGGGACCGCCTGGGCATTCTATACCTTACCGGATGGCAATGGGGGCACCGTCAATATGAAGTACGTGACGGTTGTCGAACAAGATGGCTGAGAAGGACTAACCCTAGCGAACCATGTTCTCCAATCCCTCGGCCGCTGGCCGGCGTAGTGCCGAACTGGGAGGCCGGGTCGGCAACCGAGCATGGGGTCTGAGGATGCTCGCCAAGCGAGGCGGATCTCCAAATATCGTCAAGGTTCACGCCGCCCGACGCTTTCACGCATATAGGCGGCGACTGTTGAAATTGAACCAAAACGACTGGATGCGGGTAAGTGAAGACGAGCTAGCTGAATTTCGACGGCTCGCCCGTCTGGCGTTTGGCTACACGTCTGTCAGCGATCAGGATTTCCCCGATGACAAGCAGATCGCCCGCGAAGGACGAAAGCGGGCGCGATGACCATAACGGAGAACGGTGGTATGCGGCCTCCTTTCGGCCCGCCCTAGCAGAGCAGCTGGACCCGTTGAAGGGATAAGGTCACATGCGTGGAGCAAATACGATGTCTTCCCCAAAAAGGTCGATACCAGCAGCAGGTGATAGGAGACTAATGGCTATTAGTTGAAGAAGAACTAGGTAGAGGAAGCCTGTAAAGGCTGTACATAAAATGATTCCTTTTATCCAAGACCTCGGCATGAAGAGGCGCCCCGCAGCGACAAGCAGATTGATATACGCCAACAAAAAGAGCAACAGCCACAACAACCAGGCATAGAAGAATAGGAGGGACTTGGCCCAGAGATACCAGTAGAGAATAATAGGCCCCAGAACAAACAATCCTAGTACGACTGCTGAGGGAGTCCAGATGCTCGTGTAGGATCCACGGACAATTCTTTTGAGTCTGTCCTCCCCAGATCCCAGCTTGTGAGTCTGTTGGTCGTTCACTAGCCGGTTCTCCACCCTCTACTGCATCCAAAAGACTTCCTGTCAGGAAGAACCTTACCATGTCAGTCGGACGGCAGCATGCGTAAGTTACAGTTGCCATACAGATATTTATTATGGAGGCTGTGCGCCTCCCTTTGTATCTCCCTCACAGAAGATGATTCATCAGCATTACACCCGTCCTGTCTCACACTGACATCCTTCCGCGAAGGTCAATCGATGTGATCTAGTGGTCCTGTGCGGTGAGTTGCTTGCTAATCATATGATTTGTCAATTATTCTCTTGTCGGTGTGACATTCTGTCACACATGTACTGAACCTGCTGAAGCGTGCGCAGTGAGCGGACATCATCGAAGTATGACGACAAGGTTCCTCAATGCGACCGCGAGAAGCAGCTCACCTAGGGCCATCCAAAAAGAAAAGAAATTTGCTACTTACGGATACTTTCGTGGCCCTCTCTAAGAACGTGACAAGATGGCTGGACCGTCATTCTCACGTGATGTTGCTGCTGATCAGTGGCGTGCTCCTCGTGTTTCTTGCCGTTGGGGTCGAGATTAGCTTGCGAGCGCTTGGCTACAGCTACATTAAGAAGCCCGACCCGCTGGTGCTAGCAGACACTTTTCATGCCAATGAGCACGGGCTGTTCGTGGCCAACCCTGCGTCTGCAACATTTAAGGGTTCCGGTATTGAGATCAACAGCGACGGGTTTCGTTCCCCTGAATTCGATGCCGCCCAGCCTGGCGGAAGGCAAGGAACATCGGTGGCAATTCTGGGCGACTCGTTCACCTGGGGTGCAACGGCCAATCCGATCTCTCGATCCTTTCCTGACATTCTCCGTACGAACGGCTATACGGTGCACAACTTCGGGATCCCGGCCACTGGGCCTCTTCATTATCGCAAGGTAGCTGAGGTCTACTTGCCGCGACTGAAGCCCAACGTGGTAGTCGTGGCGCTGTATCTCGGTAATGACATCTTGGCCACAGAGTGGGAACCACCTCCGGGTCAGCCGATCTATTATGTGTTGGAAAACGGGCAATGGATCACGCCGTTCGATGAGAACGGCAACTATACCGAGGATATTGAAGCCGCCTATGAGCGTTATTTCAATCAATTCGGAAAGGTGCGCCGGTTTTTGCGAGAAACTGCAACAGGGACATTAGTTTTGAAAATGGCGCGAATTGTGATGGCAAGGATTTATACGCGACAAGCCGCATCTGACCCAACGATGTCCCAGGGATTCAAATCTGCCGATGGAGGTCCGTTAGTCCGGTACGCACACACCTATACTGAACTCGGCAAGATTCGACGTCTCGCTGAGAAGCTCGGCGCCCAATACTATACCGTTGTGATTCCGGCGCTGGGTCAGGGGTGTCTCAATTCAAAGGATTTCAGTCTTGAAGCACAGCGCGACGCCCTGAAAGAGTTCCAGCCGGTGTATGTAGAGCTATCAGACCATTACTATTATGGCGTTCCTGACTGCCACCTGAATAATGAAGGGCATGCCGCCGTGGCCCAAGCCATGATGAAGCTGTTGGATCACGGGCTATAAGCACTATTTCCAGAGCCGAAACCGACGAGAGTTACGACAGCGCCCGGACTGATGGCAAAGATAGCGATCGGTAGACGCCTGCTCATCATAAATAATACGGCAAAGACAAAGACGATCTCCCATTACTTTCCCTTCGGCAGCAGACCTTTCTTCTATGACTCGTGGCGAGGAACCGGACCGGTGAAGTCCGGAACCGGACCCTGCCAGGTGCCGTTCACAGTGGCATCAGGTTGATCCTTGCCCAAGCTTGAGGCGATCAACCGCGCGTTGATGGCCTCACATTTCAGGCGCGTTCACTCCGCAATCTTTGGTGTACTTCCCCCTGTAGTCTGTGGTTTCCCTGGCTGAGTTGTGGACGTGGCAGGCTTCGGGGCGGGACTGACCTCCCAGAGAATACAATCGGCTCGCGCTAAATAAATCGCGACTTTCATGTCATCAAGGTAACTCGTATCAGCGGTAAAAACTTTTTTCCCTTGTTGCCAGGCTGCCAAAAAATCCTTGTAGTGGGCTTTGAGCTTTTTCATGAGATCGTCCATTGCATTCAGCGTCTCGTCATGAAGCCCGATCGACTTTTGAGTTTCCAATCCCCAATAGGCAAGCCCCGTGGTGGCTCCGGTGCCTCCAATGGCTCCCATGACCGCAGCATTCGCCGCGGGAGCGGCGAGGGCCAGCAAGACCACGGAAGCGGCCGCGCCAATTGCACCAAGAAATAGAATACCATCCAACAAGTGGGCGCCCCCAGCGGCCACACTCAAATCGTCGAGGGTCTGTGTACAGACCTCTTGCATGGCATAGACCCTCCGTTTAATGTCAGGGGCCACATCGTCAGGAACCTCCCAATAGTTATATCGGAGTTCCCTTTGTGATTCGGGCCAGAATCCTCTTAGAAACAAGTCGCCAGTGGAATGAACAGGTTGGGGATAGTCTAGTGGTCCCTGAACCTCAACATAACGGCTGCTGCACCCAACCTGTGCCAGCAACAGCGCCAGCGCGATTGACAGGAACTGAAATGCGCGCGTCGCCCTCATCCCTTCCCTTTCGGTAGCAGCCCCTTCTTCTCCAGTTCCTGAATCTTCTCATTCACCAGTTCGAGAACGAGATCCTTGACGGTCCTCTGCTCTGCGGCAGCGGCCATTTTGAGACGGAATAGCGTCTCTCGGGGAATATCCCGAATGTTGAGATGGGTGGGCTTGTCTAGGCTCTTCGGTGCCATAGGTCAGATGGGTGTCTCACCACGTCCAACGCACCAGTAGTACTCATCTAGTACTGACCGTTTATCACAAGACGCGACAAACTGGCAAATAGCACTTGCTATCACTTACTAGAGAATGTTACATTACCCGTTAGATAACAAACTCCACTTGTTTAACAGGAAGGTGATGCCATGAAAATGGAACGTGTGATGATCCAACTGCCGCCCTCTCTGAAAGCCAAGCTTGATACCTTACGCACGCACGGCACGACCGCGAGCGGCTACATTCGGCATTTACTCGAACGGGAACTCACCCTTAAAAAAGGACGGTGACGTATGCAGCAACAGACCATCCGGGTCTCGTGGCAAATCTGTGTGGAGCACGAAGGGATCTGGGAACCACTGACGAGCTGTGCCACACAGGCAGATGCCCATGCGGAGTGGCGACGGGTGAGGGACTCCGTGCCCACCGCCTTTCTCGTCCAAGTGACGTACACGCCCGTGGAGGTGTCACGGCCGCTTCCCACGCTCGCAGCGGTGTAGCATGACCATTAAGGAATTGCTCGTGCTCTATGAGCGGAACCATGTGGCCTTTCTCAAGGATCGCGTGGGCACGAGTCGGCGCATTCAGCGATACGTGGGACAACTGGCTCACCTTGACCTGCACGCCGTGAAACGGATGCAGGTGATTGACTGGTTTCACGCCATTGCCCAACAGGATGGCAAACAGGGGGCGAATCTCGCTCTCCAGCAACTCCACGCCATCTATGCCCGTGCCATTGATTGGGAACTCTTCGATGGCAAGAATCCCGCCGATCGCATCAAGAAGTTCCCCAAACGCTCACGGGAGCGGTTCGTCCAAGCCTCGGAGATGCCGTATCTGATGGCCGCGATTCAGGAAGAAATGCCACGGACCTCCACGTACTTCCTCTGTTTATTGTGGACGGGGGCGCGTCGAGATGAAGCCCGGTTGATGAAGTGGACGGATCTTGATCTGGCGAAAGCCCTCTGGCACAAACCGACCACCAAGACGGGCGTGCCCCATACGATCCCACTTCCCTCACAACTCGTAACCAAACTCCAGCAGCTCCCACGGGTGAATGAATGGGTCTTTCCCTCTCACCCGAACGGGAAAAACAACTTCCAGGCCGGCCAATGGTCGGTGACCTCGGTGGAATCTGCGTGGCAGAGAATCCGGGCACGGGCCAGTTTGCCAGATGTGCGGATTCATGATCTCAGACGAACCTGTGCCTCGTGGCTCGCCATTAATGGGGAAAATCTGCCGGTTATTCAGCGGACGCTCAATCATTCGTCGCTCGTGAGTACGCAAGTGTATGCGCGGCTCTCCGTGGCCCCGGTGCGGCGAGCCTTGAACGATCAAGCGGAACAGATGCTCGGGTCTCTTCCAGCGGAACCCGTCAACGCGATACCGCAGGAGTGGCCGGGCTAACCAGAAAGGACCTGACCAATGGCACGCAAAGGTGGAACCGACCGGGGGATCTGTCAGCGGAAAGACCGTGGGGGCTGGTGGGTCCGCCTCTTTGTGCATGGACGGCAACGCATGTATCGCTGCGATTCGAAATCGCAAGCCAAAGCGTTATACGGGCGACTGAAGGCCGAAATTCGCGAGGGTACCTATTTCCCAGAGAAGTTTGCTCCCAAACAGGACATTACGGTGCGGGCCTGGATCCAACGGTATCTGGATGGCTGCACCAATCGAGGGCTGGAGAATGAACGACGATACGGCCGCCGTTGGCGGCTCTATCTCGGCAGTCGTCTCCTGCAGCACGTGTCGACGGAAGAGCTGCGCCGGATTCAAGCCAAGATGCGAGATAAGCAGCAGTGGAGCAATGGCACCATCAATCGTCATTTTGGCTTTCTTCGACGCGTCCTGATGATTGCGGTGAAGGATGGGAAGTTGACCCGTAATCCGGTCTCCGCCATCCGCTTTCTCCCTGAAGAACACCGAACACGCTTTCTCACGGATGAGGAGATTAGCCGGCTTCGACCGCATGTGCATCCTGACCTGTGGAAAGCGGTCGCCTTTGCGATCGACACCGGCTTGAGGCGGGCAGAGCAATTTGGCTTGCGATGGAATCAGGTGAACCTGGAGGCGGGCCTGTTGACCATTCCCTTATCCAAAAGCGGCCAGACCCGTCATGTGCCACTGAGTGAGGGCGCCCTCGCGCTGCTGCGTTCCCTCGACTCGTTTCTCCGGTCTCCCTGGGTGTTCCCCAGTCCAAAAAATACTCTCAAGCCGTGGAACGGTCAGAGCTTCGTCAATCATGTGTTCACCCCCGCGCTGGTCAAAGCGGGCATTCAAGGCGTCTGCTGGCACACGTTACGGCATACCGCGGCCAGTCGACGGGTCATGGCCGGTGTCGATTTGGTGTCAGTCCAAAAGATCATGGGGCATCTCAATATCGAGACCACGCTGCGGTATGCCCACCTCTCACCGGGGCATCTCCGGGAGGCCGTGAACCGTGGAAGTCTGAGTGAAACCGCCACCACAACTGCTACCAGGGCGGTCGAGCCTCAACCCGTTCCAACGGGCGTTGACGGTGAAGTGCTTGATATCTCGTGAGAAGAAAGGTGGCTGGGGGACTAGGAATCGAACCTAGGTAGCCAGCTCCAAAGGCTGGCGTCCTACCGCTAGACGATCCCCCAGCGCGGTATGGAACCGAAACATTGGCCTAAAGAATACGACGTAGATAAGATTAGTGGCTGGGGGACTAGGAATCGAACCTAGGTAGTCAGATCCAGAGACTGACGTCCTACCGCTAGACGATCCCCCAACCGGAGTTCACAGTAATATATGGCTCCTGATTCCGTCAAGATCGGCGCGGGTTTGCTCGCAAGAACCGGGTGATCAGGTTGATGTCCGTTCGATTCCTTTGCGGAGTCTGAACAGTGTCCGCTCTCGCCCAAGTACTTCCATGACTTCAAACAGACCAGGGCTGGCTGCGCGACCGGTGAGCGCCACACGAACCGGCTGGGCCAGCTGACCCATCTTCATGCCTTCCTCTTGGACCAATAGCTTGAAGCTCTCTTCCCACTCGTGTTTCGAGAAGTCCGAAAATGCCTCGAAACGCGCGAGTAACTTGCGCAGCGTTGATGCGATCGCCGGCGTGAGGAACTTCCCGGCTGCTTCTTCGTCAAAGGTTACCGCTTGCCCGAAATATGGCCTAACCCACTCCAGCATCTCAACGAGGGTTTTGGTCCGCTCTCTCACAAGCACTACGAGTTTGGCGAGCCACTCTGCCGACACTGAGCGGACCTCGTCTTTCAGGCCTGCAGCGTCCAAGAGAGGAACCAGTGCCAGTGCAACCTGTCCCGGTGGACTTGTTTTAATGTATTCGGCATTCAGCCAGAGCAATTTGTCAGAATTGAAGACGGCGGCGGATGACTGCACATTCTTCCAGGAGAATTTCTCTATCAATTCCTGACGCGTGAACAATTCCTGATCACCGTGAGACCAGCCAAGTCGCGCCAGATAGTTCACCATAGCCTCCGGGAGATACCCCATGTCCTTATAGGCCATGATCGACGTAGCCCCGTGTCGTTTGGAGAGCCGTGCCTTATCAGATCCGAGAATCATCGGAAGATGACCAAACTGTGGCACGGGAAATCCGAGCGCCTGGAAAATCGGTACCTGTCGCGGCGTGTTGGTCAGGTGATCATCCCCGCGCACAACGTGGGAGATATGCATGAGGGCATCATCGACGACGACAGAAAAGTTGTAAGTCGGATACCCATTGGATCGGAGGAGAATCAGATCGTCCAAGACAGCATTGTCGAACAACACCTTGCCCTTGATGAGATCATCGATGACCGTCTGGCCCTCCTGTGGTGCCTTGAATCGCAAGGCGGCTTCCCCGGTCGGTTTGGTGATTCCCAGATTTCTACAACGGCCGTCATAGCGCGGCGACAGCCCCTTTAACTCCGCCTCTTTCCGACGGGCCTCCAGATCTTCCGCCTTACAGATACACCAATACGCCTGACCCTTCTCAAGTAACTGCATCGCATGGCCCCGGTACAGGTCCATGCGCTCGGTTTGGCGATAGGGGCCTTCGTCCCAATCCAGCCCGACCCATTTCATGCCCTCGACGATAGCTTCGATAGATTCGTCGGTTGACCGGCTTTGGTCGGTGTCTTCAATACGCAAGATAAAAACGCCCTGTTGCTGTCGGGCATAGAGCCAATTGAACAAGGCGGTTCGAACGCCACCGATATGCAGGAACCCAGTTGGGCTGGGAGCAAATCTGACTCGAACCTGGCTCATGTTGGACTCGCAAAAGTCAGAGCGAAGGTCGGTATCTATAACACGCACTGAAAAGGGTTGTACAGGATCACAGCGCTTCCATCTCGCTGTGGCTTCTGCTATGAGGATTACGGAAATCATCATGGCGGAACTCACGCAGCCGGCCAGGGTCCTCTCGGTGAACAACCTTACTCCTCACGTTCGTCAATTGGTTCTCCTCCCCGCCGTTCAGAATATTGCGTTTCAGCCAGGTCAATGGGTTTCCATCAGGATCCCACTTGCTGGCAAACCACCGCTCAACCGTGCCTACTCGATGGCAGCGCCCAGTACTCCCACAGGTGAATTGACCTTAGTGTTCGATCGTGTACCAGGCGGCTTGGGCAGCACATATCTCTATACCCTCAAGCCCGGTAGCGAAGTACAGCTTTCAGGCCCTCATGGAAAGTTTGTGCTTCCCGGGCAACTTGACCGAGAACTAATCATGATCGCTCGCTATACTGGCCTGGTCCCAATACGTTGTATGTTAAAACGGCTCTATGCCCGGCGACAGACTGCACCGATCATGTTGATTGTTGTTGCTCCTGCAGAGGAAGAACTGCTTTTTCACCAAGAGTTACTTTCCTTGGCAGTGACCCATCCGGGATTCCGCTATCTTCCGTTGGTGGCTGCTGGAGGGGAACAGCAGGGCGTTGATCTCACGCTTTCGATGCTCCGACCGTTGATAGAGGGAGCCCCAAAAGTGATCCCTATGCTGTGCGGAACGAAAGGGTTCGTGCGGCCGCTACGGGCGTATTTGGTAGGTATGGGATACGATCGGAAGGAGGTCAAAACGGAAACCTATGATTAATGGTGCCCTTCTTTCACAAGATTTTTGTTCACCGCCGGTATTTCGACGACGATATCCTTCGTGCCATTTGGCACGCATTGGCAGGCGAGACGTGATTGTAATGTCGTCATCGGCGCCTCATCCAGCTGATCGAACTCGTCATCTGTCCCTTCATTGCAGCTTTCCAATCCCTGCTTCACAATGACATGACAGGTTGAGCAGGCACAGACCCCCCCACAAACATGCTCTAATTCGACTCCATTGGCCATCGCCACATCCAGAATGCTGCCGGGAAGCCCTGTAGGACCGTAAGGAATCTTGCCAGGATCGACTTCGACTTTTGTCACTTCCCCGCTCGGAGCAATGTAGGTAACCGTATAAGGCTTGCTAGGGAGTTGGTAGTCGGCCTTCTCAATATAGGGGTTTGTTCCGCCCATGAGCCTCATCCTTTCACGGTCAAATTCAGTCTCAGATACTTGTATTGACAGACGTGAAATTTACGTGCTATTCTTAATCCGACCTTCTGGGTCGGAGATCATTATAGTCTCCGACTGTATTGATCGGCAATAGCCATGTTGAAAATCTCGAAAAAAGCCGACTACGCCCTGATGGCGCTCCAGCATATCGCCTCCGTCCAATTTGGCGATGTGACCCCCGGTCGCGTGGTCAACACAAAAGAGATCGCTGAAGAATACAACATCCCGCTCGAACTGTTAGCGAAAGTGCTCCAGACACTAGCCAAGCATGGCATGATCGAAAGTCATAACGGTCCCAAGGGCGGCTACCTACTGGCCCGAAGCGCACGGCAATTGACCATTGCCCAGATCTTGGAAAGCATTGAAGGGCCGCTCGGCATTACGGACTGTTCTCATGAAAGAGAAGGTGAACTGTGCCTCCAGCGGGAACATTGTACCATTCGTACGCCGCTGCTGAAGGTCCAAGACAGCATTTACCAACTCCTGAATAATATGACCCTGCAAGACATGATGGGTGGCACACCGCTTATTACGATTCAGTCCCCTACGGCCCAAGGAGTCGAACGATGAAATTGCCGATTTTTTTGGATAACCATTCCACCACGCCAATGGATCCGCGGGTATTGGAGACCATGCTCCCCTATTTTGTCGAGAAGTTTGGAAATGCTGCCAGCCGCAACCATGCCTTCGGATGGGAAGCAGAAGAAGCGGTCGAACAGGCCCGTAAGCAGATCGCTAAGCTAATCAAGGCCGATGCCAAAGAAATTGTCTTCACCAGCGGCGCTACCGAGGCGGACAATCTTGCGATCAAAGGCGTCCTGGAAATGTACAAAGAGAAGGGCGATCACATTATTACGTCGTCTACCGAACACCGCGCCGTTCTCGACACGGCGAAGGCCCTTGAGGCCAAGGGCAAGGCGACGGTGACATACCTCCCGGTTGACAAATACGGGATGGTGAATCCTGAAGACGTGCGGGGTGCGATCACGGAGAAGACGATTCTCATCTCCATCATGCTGGCCAATAACGAAATTGGCACGATCAACCCGATCAAAGAGATCGGCAAGATTGCCAAAGAAAAAGGCGTCCTTTTCCACTGCGACGCGACGCAGGGTGTGGGCAAGATCCCGGTCGATGTGCAGGAAATGGGTATCGACTTGATGTCGTTCACCGCCCACAAAATTTATGGCCCCAAAGGAGTGGGTGCGCTGTATGTACGGAAGAAGAATCCGCGGGTTCGCATCGCCGCTCAGATGGATGGCGGTGGACACGAGCGTGGTATGCGATCCGGGACACTCCCGGTTCCATTGATTGTCGGATTCGGTAAAGCGTGTGAATTGTGCGGACTGGAGATGGCCGCGGAATCGGTTCGGCTGGCCGCTATGCGCGATCGGCTTCAAGCCGGTATCACGAAGGTGCTGGAAGAGACCTATTTAAATGGCCATCCGACGCATCGGTTGCCGGGCAATCTGAATATCTCGTTTGCTTATGTTGAAGGCGAATCCTTATTGATGGGAATGAAAGACATCGCCCTCTCCTCCGGCTCTGCCTGCACTTCAGCGACGCTAGAACCCTCCTATGTGCTGCGGGCTCTCGGCGTCGGTACGGAGTTGGCTCACTCATCGATCCGTTTCGGATTGGGCAGATTCAATACGGACGAGGAGACTGACTACGCGATTAAGAAGGTTATTGAAGTGGTGACCAAGCTGCGGGAAATGTCTCCCCTGTATGAAATGGCAAAAGAAGGCGTTGATTTGAAATCGGTTCAGTGGGCCGCTCATTGAGCCACGAGACGATGAAGGAGGAGTAACCATGGCCTACAGTGACAAAGTTGTTGATCACTTCAACAACCCTCGCAACATGGGGAGCTTTAAGAAGGATGAGGAAGACGTTGGTACCGGGATGGTCGGGGCACCGGAGTGCGGCGACGTGATGAAACTGCAGATCAAGGTGCAGAATGACACTATCGTCGACGCCAAGTTCAAGACCTTCGGATGCGGGTCTGCAATTGCCAGTTCCAGCCTCGCGACGGAATGGCTTAAGGGCAAGACCCTTGAGGAAGCTCAGAAAATCAAGAATACCGACATCGTGCAGGAGCTCAATCTTCCACCGGTGAAGATTCACTGTTCAGTCTTGGCTGAAGACGCCATCAAGGCGGCGCTGGCCGATTATCAGAAAAAGGCTGACGGAAAGACGGCCGAGGCGAAGTAACGACACGAAGGAGCACCCATGGACGCCATGAACACAGAAACGCACACTCCGGTCGTCACGCTCAGCGAGGCTGCGCTGAAAGAAGTAAAGCGTCTCATGAACGTACAGAGCGTAAGCGAGGGAGGTCTTCGCCTCGGAGTCAAGGGCGGCGGCTGCTCAGGCTTGAGCTATACGATCAACTTCGACGAGAAAATCGGTCAGTACGATCAGGTTTACGACTTCGACGGCGTCAAGGTGATTGTCGACGCCAAAAGCGCGATTTATCTCCAAGGAACTCAACTGGACTTTCAAAAGGACTTGATGGGCGGAAGCTTCAAATTTGTGAACCCGAATGCCAATAAGACCTGTGGCTGTGGAGAGTCGTTTTCGGCCTGAGCTCAACGCTACATACTCGAACTACCACGACGGGCATGGTGAAGAACCATGCCCGTTCCGTCAGAGCAATCTAAATGGACCATCACACACATAACACAACCGGCCGTCGTGAACTCCAGATGGCGCGCAGCATGTGCTGGCACTGTCAATCAGAAATCGCCGGGGAATATTTTTGTGAACGCTGCGTCAAGGTTCAACCGGTATCCAAAGAACTGGATTATTTCACCTGCCTGGGATTTCCTCGCCGTCTCACCATCGATCAGAATGCGCTCGAGGCCAAGTTCTACGAACTCAGCCGGGCATTTCATCCTGATTTCTACCAGAACAAGAGTGTTGCGGAACAGGCCATCAGCCTGGATAACTCCGCACTGCTTAATACTGCCTATCGGACGCTCCGCGATCCGATTCAGCGGGCTGAATATCTGCTAGACCTCGAAGCAGGTGCCGCCAAGGAAATCCGGACATCGCCTCCCGCGGATTTATTCGAAGAAATTATCGAGTTACAGGAAATCTTGGACGAGTACCGTGCCACAGATCGTACCTCGGAAACCGAGCCCAAGCTCCGTGCGAAGCTTCAATCCGAACGCGTAGCGCTTGAGCACCGACAACAGAGCATGGAAACCCAACTCCAGCAACTGTTTTCGCAGTGGGATGCGCTGCAAGATCGCGGTGAGGCTACTGTTCAGGCCCGGGTTGAGCGTGATCGAATCTTAAAACAAATGCGGGAAATTTTATCCAACCGGACCTATGTCAGAAACATCGTCAACGACTTGGTCACAACGATTGCACACACATGACACGCATCGTCGGGATTGATTTAGGAACTACGAATTCCCTCGTCGCATACATGGACCAAGGGACGCCGCGCGTCATACCCGGACGGACCGGGCGTAGCATGGTCCCCTCTGTCGTCGCAATGACCGATAACGGGCTCATCGTCGGGGATTCCGCCAAAGAACACCTCATCCGCAATCCCGAACGCACAATCTATTCCGTTAAGCGGTTTATGGGGAAAGGACTAGCCGACGTGCAAGGCGAGCTCGCTTATTTCCCCTATCATCTCACTGAGCAAGGTGGTGTGATCAGGATCAAGGTGGGGGAGAAAGCCTATTCGCCGCCGCAGATCTCGGCGATGATTCTGAAGGAACTCAAGTACCGAGCTGAAGCCCATCTTGGTGAGAACATCACAAAGGCCGTCATCACGGTCCCTGCTTATTTCAACGATAGCCAGCGACAGGCCACGAAGGATGCCGGCATGATCGCCGGCCTCGAAGTCCTCCGGATCATCAATGAACCGACTGCGGCCTCTCTTGCTTACGGCTTACAGAAACGGACACAAGGTACCATTGCTGTGTATGACCTCGGTGGCGGCACGTTCGATATCTCCATTTTGAAACTCAAGAACGGCATATTCGAGGTTCTCGCGACGAACGGCGATACTCACCTGGGTGGTGATGATTTTGATCACCGTGTAGCCGATCTCCTCATAAAAGACGTTCGTACGCAGCATGGGATTGATCTCGCCAGTTACCCGGACCACATGCAGGCGGTGCGGCTTGAGGCAGAACAGGCGAAGATCCGACTTTCTGACGAATTCAAGACGACGGCCACACTTGAGCTACCTGATGGCAAAGGACGCTTTACTCGTGAGGTTACCCGTGACCAACTCGAATCCATGACGACGGATCTTATTGACCGTACCCTCGGGCCTTGTCGACAAGCTCTGAAGGATGCGGGTCTTACGCCAGACAATATCGATGAAGTTGTGCTTGTGGGCGGTTCGACGCGCATGCCTCTAGTTCGGCAACGGGTTCACGATCTGTTCGGTAAGCCGCCTCATTGCGAATTGAATCCGGATGAAGTGGTGGCGCTCGGCGCAGCGGTTCAAGCTGATATCCTGAGCGGCGGGACGACCGATCTACTGTTACTGGATGTCACTCCCCTTTCACTTGGCATTGAGACGATGGGCGGCGTAATGAGCAGCCTGATCCGCCGCAACACGACCATTCCAGCAAGCACGAAGGAGATGTTCACGACCTATGTGGATGGCCAAACAGGCGTGGATATTCATATTCTGCAGGGCGAACGAGAATTGGTGAAAGACAATCGCAGCCTCGCGCGGTTTCGGCTCAAAATTCCTCCGCTTCCCGCTGGTGTCCCACGTATCGAAGTCACGTTTCTTATCGACGCGAACGGAATCCTGAATGTCTCTGCACGGGATGTGCGGACGGGTGAAACCCAGTCGATCGCGGTCAAACCTTCTTACGGCCTCGCCGATGAAGAAGTGGAACGCATGATCGGCGAATCATTCAAGTTTGCCGCTGAAGACTTGAGAGCCAGGCAGTTAATTGAGGCCAGTACCGAAGCAGAGGCCATGCTAAGGGCCACGGAGAAAGCCCTTAAACAGGGTGGCCATTTGATCGGAGAACAAGAACGTTCTGCCATTAGGGCATCAATGGTCGCCCTTGAATCAGCCAAGGCGGGGTCTGACCATAAGGTAATTCGTGCCAGGATGACAGAGCTTGAACAGACTACGCACCATCTTGCTGAAGTTTTGATGGATACGTCTTTGAAGGAAGCGTTAGAGAATAAGAAGTTGTCGGAAATCACGTAGCCATCAGCTTACAGCTGTCAGCACTCAGCTAGGAGTAGGTCATGGATTTGACATGGCAGGATGCAGAAGACATCGCCCTCAGGTTGGTGGAAGAACATCCGGATACCGACCCGCTTACAGTCCGCTTCACCGATATGCATGGGTGGATCGTGGCGCTTCCAGACTTTAAAGACGACCCGAAGAAATCGAACGAGAAGATTTTGGAAGCAATCCAAATGGCTTGGCACGAAGAATTTCAGGACTCCAAGTCTTAGTCACTTCCCACCTGCTTCCTTAGGGTGAGCCTTCGCCTATTTGATCTAGCTTATAAAAATCCGTCGGATCCAACCGCCGCTGGCTCGTTTGGGTAGGCTCACTCCCCCTTGCAAAGAGTTCCACGGTCCCTGAGGTTCCTTCCTGTTCCGATTCCAGCAGCCCTGTGGACGGATCAACTTTGACGAAGGTCACGCCGTCGGGAATCGTAAAGGGCACCACAGGCACTTGCTTCAACGCTTCCCTCATAAAATTAATCCAGATCGGAAGCGCCGCATGAGCCCCTGACTCGGTTTCGCCGAGTGAGCGTCGATCATCAAATCCCACATAGACACCCGTCACGAGATTCGGTGTCCCACCGATAAACCAGGCATTGATAAATTCGTTGGTCGTACCAGTCTTTCCCGCGATTGGTCGATCGATGACTTTCGCAGCTTGCCCGGTCCCTTTACGAATGACGTCTTCCATCATATTGGTGATGAGATAGGCCGTCTCTTTCGAGATCACTTCGTGCGCCTCTGGTTCCGCCAATTCAAGCACCTTGCCCGCATTATCCTTGACGAAGAAAATGGCGTAGGGCTCCGCTCGGCTGCCTTGATTCAGAAACACTCCGTAGGCCGAGGTCAGCTCTAACAACCCAACGGAAGAAGACCCCAGCCCCAGAGAGAGATCCGCTGCTAATGGACTGGTGATACCGACGGTCTGGGCAAAATCGATCACGTTCTTGACACCGATCTTTTCTAACAGACGGACGGTCGCCAGATTGTGCGAATGCGCCAGGGCATCCCGCAAACTTACCATCCCGTGAAATTTCTTGCCGTAGTTCTCCGGCTTCCATGTCTTGTCTTCCTGTTCCTGCTCATAGACGACCGGGGCATCGAGGATCACCGAGGCGGGACTCATGCCTTGATTCATCGCGGTGGCATAAATAAGCGGTTTAAACGCGGATCCCGGTTGGCGGTGGGCTTGTACCGCCCGGTTGTATTCACTTCGGTTGAAGTCGTACCCCCCCACCATCGCACGGATCGCCCCTTTCGCTGGATCGATCGCAATCAAGCCGCCCTCGACCAACGGCGTCTGTTCGAACTGGAGAAAAACCGCACCACGGTCGATCTTCTTGATCGCAACCTCGATCACGTCACCGGGTTTTAAGATCTGTTTCAGGTTCGGTTCGACGACGGCATCTTTCGTGGCATCCGGTCCTTTGAGCCGCTTCTTGGCCCAAGCCATATCGTCAAACGCCAACTTGCCGATCGTATTACCCACTTGAACGAGGTAATGATCTTTCGCCACTTTCGCGACCACTCCCTCCCGATAATCGCCAGCGTTTAGCGCATCATTAGCCTCAGCTCCCATTCCCGGGGAAGGAATCGCCGCGACATCAATGGTTCGTAGAGGGCCACGCCAGCCTTGACGCTTATCGAGTTCGCGCAGACCGGCAAAGAATGCTGCCTCTGCATACTTTTGCATTTCGAGGTTGAGCGTGGTGAAGACTTTCAGACCGCCCTTGTAGACCATCGTCTCGCCGTACTTCGCGATTAACAACTGCCGGATGTATTCCACAAAATAAGGTGCGAGTTGGTCACCGCCCGGACGTTTGAAGGCAAGGGGTTCCGCGGCTGCTTGCTCTTGCTCCGCTTGGGTAATGAACCCCGCCTCCTCCATCCGACCCAAAACATGTTCCTGCCGCTTCTTCGCGCGATCATAGGCCACGAACGGAGAGAAACGACTCGGAGACTTCGGGAGCCCGGCAAGAAACGCGGCCTCGGGAAGCGTCAATTTGGCGAGTTCCTTCCCGAAGTAGGTCTGGGCTGCTGCCGCCACACCATAGGCACCTTGACCAAAGTAGATCTGGTTCAAGTAGGTTTCGAGGATCTGTTCCTTCGTCGACACCACCTCCATCTTGTAGGCCAGGATCAACTCGCGAATTTTTCGGCCGTACGACCGTTCGGACGAAAGAAACAACGATCGCGCAAGCTGCTGTGTGATTGTACTCGCTCCTTCGATTCTCCTTCCTCCGTGTCGAATGTTGGTCCAGGCTGCCCGCAAGATCCCGATGTAGTCGAGACCCGGATGTTCGAAGAACCGTGCATCCTCGGTGGCAATAACGGCCTGGGTCAATGTTTTTGGAATTTCCGCCAGGGGCGTCACGATGCGACGTTCGATGAAAAATTGCCCGATGAGCTGTTGATCACTGGAATAGACTTGAGTGACCAGACTCGGTTGATAGTTTTGCAACGATTCCAGGGAGGGCAGATCTTGCGAAAAGTACCAGAGAACGCCGACGGCGGTGGCAGTTCCCGCAAGAACCGTAATCCCAAGTCCAATTAAGCCGATCTGCCACCACCGCCACGGTCGGCGAGGCGGCGGCTGACGAGGGGGGTCCTGGAGCTGTACTGGCCGGTCGATCATGGTCATGGATTGATGCCCTCGCGGGGGCTTGGTGATTGGAAGGACAGTCTAGGATCACCATACCCTGGCAGGGTCTAAAACTCAAGCAGAGGTCGACCGTCTACACGTGCTTGTTCCACTGATCCTCCTTCAGGTATACTGCACCTCGACGCCTGGAGTTCGGGGCGTCTTTTTTTTCGTGTTCAACCAGACTTGTTCCGTGACCATGGACAGATCCTCAACACACAGCGAGACCAGCTCGACCGGTCGGGCTCCAAGAGGGCGCCGGACCGACATCCGCAATATCGCAATTATTGCCCACGTTGATCACGGCAAGACGACGTTAGTTGATGCGTTGCTGCGACAAACCCACGTTCATCGCAAAATTGACGACATGGGTGAACGGATCATGGATTCAATGGATCAGGAACGCGAGCGCGGCATCACTATCCGGGCCAAGAATGCCAGCGTCACCTACAAGGGTGTCAAGATTAACATCGTCGATACGCCCGGCCATGCCGACTTCGGTGGTGAAGTGGAACGGACCCTGCGTATGGTAGACGGTGTGCTGGTTCTGATCGACGCCAAGGAAGGGCCGATGCCCCAAACCACCTTTGTGCTGCGAAAAGCCTTGGCACTCGGTCACAAGGCTATCGTCGTGATCAACAAGATTGACCGGTCAGATGCTGTCATCGATGACGTAGTAAACCGGACTTTTGATCTATTCGTTCACTTAGGCGCGACCGATGAACAGCTAGACTTCTCCATCATCTACACCTCAGCCATCAAAGGCATCGCGACACTCGACGTGAATAAACCCGGATCGGACATCACTCCGCTCCTCGATACGGTGCTTGAGAAGATCCCCGCGCCCGCCATCACCGCGGATGCTCCACTCCAGATTCTGGTCCTCGCGCTCACCTACGATTCCTACAAAGGCAAGATGGGTGTTGGGAAGATTCAATCCGGCTCAATCGCGCGCCGCCAGAATGTGGTCGTGCTCGGCAAAGACGGAGCCCAGGTTTCTGGCAGGGTATCCGATCTCGCGGTGTATTCGGGCCTTGAACGGACCGACGTGGAGCAGGCCGAAGCCGGAGAAATCGTCGCCGTTGCCGGCTTGCCAGACGTGAGCATCGGAGACACCATTGCGGATGCTGACCGGCCCGTGGCGCTGGCGCGCGTCACCATCGATGAGCCGACCGTGCAGATGACTTTCTCGGTGAACAATAGCCCTTTTGCCGGACGCGAAGGCAAGTTTCTCACCTCCCGACACTTGCGCGAACGATTATTCAAGGAACTTGAAACCAACGTATCATTGCGTGTGCAGGAAACTGACACCCCCGATCGATTCCTCGTCGCGGGTCGAGGCGAACTTCACCTCGGTGTGTTGATCGAACAGATGCGGCGTGAAGGATACGAGCTGCAGGTGTCGCAGCCAGAAGTCATTCTGCATCGCGACGGACAGAAGGTCACCGAACCCTATGAAGAACTGACCATTCAGGTTCCGGAGACCTATCAAGGCGCGGTCATCGAAGAAATCGGAAAACGACGCGGCGAAATGCGCCACATGAAGCTTGTGCATTCCGACGCAGGCCCGAGCGAAATGCACCTCGAATATCACATCCCCACGCGAGGGATCATGGGCCTCAAGAATGTTCTGCTCGCTAAGACCCGCGGCACCGTAATCATGCACCACGTGTTTAAAGCCTATGAAGCGGCGAACGAACAAGATTTTCTCGTCGCTCCGCACGGATCTCTTTGCGCATACGAAGATGGAACCAGCACTGCATATGCGCTCTTCATGACTCAGGAGCGAGGCGAATTGTTCATCGGGCCAGGGGTAGATGTTTATCGTGGGATGGTCGTCGGCCAGAACAGCCGGGACGAGGACCTCGACGTGAACGTCTGTAAGGAAAAGCATCTGACCAATATTCGCGCGTCAGGATCGGACGAAGCGTTGATCCTCACACCGCCTCGCGAAATGACGCTCGAGTTCGCGCTCGAGTATATTGGAGCAGACGAATTGGTTGAAGTAACGCCAAAGAATCTCCGCCTGCGGAAACGATTACTGCATCCGGAGGATCGTCGAAAAGCACGCAAGACCGGCAAGTAGGCCATGTATGGAAGGCGGCTGGCCAGGGTCGGTATGAGAATCCGCAAGAAAGTTTCAAAGCCGTCCGCCAAGCGCCCCCCACTCTACTTCATCGGTTACAGAGGAACCGCTCCGCTCCTTAACGAGTTGAGAGTTTGGTATGACTGCGAGTATGGCGGACCGCTGAAGGTGCGCATAGAACCAGACGCTCCTGAGTCATGGCATGCGATTCACGGTCCTTGGACAGCGCACGTCGTGATCCCACTTCCTGCCACACACGCGGAAGGGCTCAAAGACACGTTTGCCTGGGAACACGATTTGATAGGCGCAGTTGCGCCATCTGTCATGCCTCCGCGCGAGATGCCGGACACAATCGTGTTCGCCGCACGGCTGGCTCGAGGTCTCACGCTCCTTGCTCAAGGGACAGCGTTCGACCCAGTAACCCAGCAGTATCTTAACCCCTCGGATTGGCAGGATCGCCCCCTGACCCATTTTGTGATGCCTGACCATATTGCTGTCGCGCAGCGTGACGATGAGCCAGGCAATCGCAGCTGGTGCTATACGCTGGGATTAAGCAAGTTCGGGATAGATGAGTTGGAAACCTTCTTCTCTCGGGGCCTGCCGGATACGTATGCGCGCGAGTTGCTCGGCGAAGCCGTTTGCGAGCTTTTGAGATCCACTCACATTCTAAAGGTTGGCAGCCAACTTCGCCTGACGCTCCTCGGTCAGACGGTCACAATCGTAAATTATCGAACTGCAACTCCAGCCGGACGCACTCTTGGGTTTCGAGAAATCAGGGCTGTCTCGTAATTCTTCCGTTGAATTGCCCACTTATCCCTGTTGGTCTACTCTTCCTAGGTCTTTCGGGCCGTTGACAAGGTTTCGAGCCGCACGGTACAAAACCTACTTACGCTGAAACTTAGGCCGGGCTCAACCATGTGAAGGAGGAATCCAGATGAGTGACGTTGCACCAGAAATTAAGGTAGGTGATAGCGCACCGGACTTTAACTTAAAGGATCAAGACCAGAAGGACATAAAGTTGAGCGACTACAAAGGCAAGAAGAATGTCGTCCTTTGCTTTTACCCGCTTGACTGGAGCCCCGTCTGTCAGGGCGAGAACAAGTGCCTCACTGATGATTTTCCCAAATTCCAGGGGGCTAATGCCGAGCTCTTTGGCATCAGCTGTGACAGCTTCTTCTCCCATAAGGCGTGGGCTGATTCATTGGATCTGAAGCACCGACTGCTGTCCGACGTGCATCGCACCACGGCAAAGGCTTACGGTCTGTATTTCGAACCGTTGAACTGCTCCAAGCGTGCGACCGTCATCGTCGATAAAAACGGCAAGGTCGCCTATGTGAAAGTTCAAGAGATCAAGGTCGCTCGGGAGGACAAGGAAATCCTCGCCGCTCTTGCAAAGCTCAGCTAGCTCCAGAAGCGCGCTGTCTGAGTGCTGATGATGGGATTTCTCCCTTCCTCAGCACTCATCGCTTAATGGGCAGGACCTCAACCCATGTCCGGGATCGTCGAAGACGTCAGCGACGCGAATTATAAAGAGTTTACCGATGCGGCGGCATCGATCGTGGCTTATGGATTGGCGACGTGTGAACCCTGCAAAGCATACGATCCCATTCTCGAAGAGACTGCAGCAAAGTTTCCATCGATTAAAATAGGCAAGGCCAAGATGCACGTGCCCGGCCGCTGCCGGGAGATCAAGAAGACCCACACATTCGAGACCTACCCCACCACCCACTTCTTTTCAAAGGGGAAGCTGCTCCTGGCACGGGAGGGCATTGTGGAGCCCGCCGAGCTTGCAGCGCTAATCGCAGATCATCTCCAGCAATAACGCGCCTGGATTAGAGAAGAGTGCCAATCTGCTCAGGAAATCCTCGATCTCCTTGACTCCCGCAAACCCTGTAGTAATGTCAAAGAAGCCCCATTGCTGACAGGAATCGGATAGCCTGCAGCGAGGCGATTGACGAGGCAAAGGATGGCCTCTTCTTCACGAGCAATCGAGTTCCCATCGTACGACGCCCGAGTCCTGCTTAATTCCCAGCCAGTCATAGTTTCTGTTATTGACCCAGATACCCATCAGGTGCAGTTCCAAAACGAGACCGGCTTGAAAACATTCGGCGACATCGGAGGATTTTCTTGCTACGAGAAGATTGCTGGCTGCCAGACACCCTGTTCCTTTTGCCGGATGCCTGAGGCTGTCAAGACCGGCTCGGTCATTTCCAGCGAGGTCCCTCTTCCTGGTGACAAATACCTGTTGGTCCACTGGTCCAAGGCTCCGACGATTGATGGACGTCTTCACATCATAGAAACAATTACCGATATCACGGAACACAAACGGACCGAACAGGCTCTTCATCACGCACAGAAAATGGAAGCCGTCGGACGGCTAGCGGGAGGCATTGCACATGACTTCAATAATCTCATGATGGTCGTGATCGGCCATGCACATCGTCTATTGCAACAGTTCTCTTCTCATCCATCCAAACGTGAGCTAGAAACGATTAGTCAGGCCGGTCTGAGGGCCGCGGCATTGACTAAGAAGCTCCTGACCTTCGGTCGACGGCAGGTATTCGAGCCAAAGGAAGTCAACATTAATACTGTCATCCGGGAAATGGAAGATATCCTCAAACGCATGATCGGCGAGCACATTCAAACCGTGATCGTGCTTCATCCTCGGACCGGACACGCTCTCGTGGATCCTATCCAGCTCGAACAAGTCATCATGAATCTGGTATTAAATGCGCGTGATGCAATGCCTGACGGAGGCCTTCTCAATATTGAAACTGACAATGTGAATCTCGACGAACCATATGTCCGTCTGCACCCAGGCTCCTCTCTAGGTCCTCATGTGAAAATCATGGTTCAAGACGCGGGATGCGGCATGGACGTCGAAACACTTTCCCATATCTTTGAACCTTTCTTTACCACGAAGGAACCGGGTAAAGGGACCGGCCTCGGACTGGCCACTGTTTACGGAATCGTTAAACAGAGTCGTGGATACATCGACGTCACAAGCGAACCGGGGAAGGGTTCACGATTTACCGTGTTCCTGCCCGGCGTGGGAGAACCCGTCGTCGAGGCCAATATTTCGCGATCCGACATGGAAACCTGCGTCGCGCATGAAACAATCTTGGTGGTTGAAGACGATGAAGGCATTCGAAGGTTGATTACGACCATCCTACAGGATCAAGGCTATAGCGTCCTAGCCGCAGGAGATGGGATAGAAGCCCTCCAAAAACTACAAATGTGCAAGGGGCCCTGTCACCTTCTTATCGCCGATGTCATCATGCCTCGGATGAAGAGTTCCGTTTTTCTTGAGGCCGTGAAGGCGATGCGGCCAGAAACCCGAGTTCTTCATATGTCCGGCTATGCTGGGGATACCCTCCAAGCCAATGGAGTAACAAGTGACTCGCCGTTCCTCCAGAAACCGTTCCTCCCGGGAACGCTCATAGAAAAAGTCCGTGAATTGCTGCAGGTTCCTGCGTCACGCTGATTCAAGATCGCTTATCCGCGGGAAATAGCTCCTAGCGCTCCATCCTAAACCAGAGCAAATGAATGATACGAGCCGCGGATTCACCTGCGAGTGCTTGCCCGCTGACTGCCCGCTTAATTGCAAGAGTCTTCGGCCAGAAATGGTAAGTATTAAAAACTAGCTAGTTATTCGATTCCGACGAAACAACTCTTCAAGTAGCTGATTCTTCAGCAGTCTTCAATAAGTGCTCTTTTGTACAGTCCATTTCTTGTCGGCGGGCGACACAAAATGTAGTTAAAGTAACCCGCCAGTCTCTGAAATCATCCCGTAAGCACCTGAAATATTTTGCCCTCCACTCCATGTCACCGGCATAGGGTTTGCGGTTAAAGAGCGGTGGTCAGACGAGCGACAAAGGGGGCATTCCTGATTCCGGTTTTGCCCCATCGTCATCTCAATCTCTGACCAGTAAGGAGCTTCTCGCATGATGAGCAATATTCAACATCACAACGAGAGGTGTGTCATGAAGACTATTTCTAGTGTGTTCCTCGCAAGTCTTTTACTATGCGGGCTTACGGTCGTACCAAGTCTCGCTCTGGCGGCGGGAAGCGCGCCGAATCAGGATCAGGGCGGACAGCACCGCTTGCTGAATGCCGACCTGAGAGCCAAGCTCGAACGCATACAAGATAAACTGATGGAGGAGCGTGAGCATCATCACCACTCAAGCCCCATGGAATCGCTGCAAGCTGACGTCGCAAGCTTGAAGAGCCAACTGGGGACGCTCGCCAGCAATGAAGCTTCGTTACTGTCTCAGCTCAACACTGCGAATAGCCAGATCGCCCTCCTTACCTCACAGATTGCTGCTCTTCAAACGGGCGGAGGAGGCGGAGGTACGACTAATCCTACGCTTACGGCACTGGCCAAGTATGTAACAGTCGATCCGAGTACGATCAACGGAGTGAAAGGACCACACGTGATTTTCTCCGGTGTCAACCTCCACGTAAGGAGTGGATCCGGCTCGACGGGAGATAATGGAACCCCGACAGGACTGGGAAACCTAATTGTTGGTTATAATGAAGGCCCCGCTCTTCTTGCTGATCCAAGTAATTCGGGCGTCGGCCGAACTGGCTCACACAATATCGTGGGGGGACAATTCAACGGATTCACCTCCACTGGCGGGATGGTGTTTGGGAGCGGGAACTGGACCCAAGCTTTGTTTTCCTCAGTACTCGGTGGAGAAATGAATCAGGTGCAGGGCCTAAACTCAACCTTACTTGGGGGAATGCACAACACCATCAGTGGGTCAGACCAAATATTTCCTCCAAGTCCTTAAGAGCCCCAACACGATGGTCGTCTGATCCCCTGCGCGCGTACAGGGGATCAGACGCTGGGAGCTTGGGTCGCTCACTCAACAGGTCTGAAACTTCTACAAGCCGAATTGAGAAGCGGATTACAGTGCATTGTAGTGGAGAGGATTCGACGCGAATTCGTGGTTGACTCCGAAAGTTGACTAAGCCTTTCTCGTGGACTCTTCCTGGACCCTTTCAAAAACCTCGTTATCCCAACGATCTCGTTCAGATCATGACCGGAGCGGAGCGGAGATAATCCGCTCCGCTCCACTTCGATATTTGATTATAACCCGCGCAGAAAGTTCAGCACGTTCTGTTTGTCGATCTCACTCAGCCTGTTGAATTGTGCAATGACGAGATTGGCTTCTGAGGGGCCATACTGATTACTTGCCCCGCTCGCATGGGCCTGAATCGCTTGGAGCAGATCCCTGGTTCGTCCATCGTGCAAGAAAAAGATTCTCTTCCCAAGACCCCACAAGGGAGCCGTGCGGAATTCATCACCGCGTGCATTACCCTGGTTGACGTCGTCGGCTAAACCAGGCCCCATGTTATGCAGCATCAAGTCTGAGTAAAGGTTTGCATCCTTGTCGCGCAATGCTCCAACGACAGCCTGCTTGCTCGTATGCAGTGTTGGCGTGTGGCAGAGAGCGCACCCGACGTCGCTAAAAACCTTCCGGCCATGCACGATAGATGGAGTATCCGGCACTGGCGTGGGGGGCGCGAGAAATCGCATGAAACCAGCAAACTTCACGATGTCACTAGGAACATCGATGGGACTCGCGGCGTCGAAATTGGTCGAATCCTCCGGTGTCTGATTAAACTGGCAGTTTGGCGTCTCATCCCGTTCTTGCGGGAATATCTCGTTCGTCACTCCCTGTTCGACGTTGTACGCTTCAGCAGCAAAGAGTTCGAGTGATTTGTTCTGTGCCTTCCACCCAAATCGCGTGATCGTACCATCGTTGCCGCTCGTATTAGGTCGTCCGCTCGTATTGGGACGGCCCCGAATACCGAAGGACTGCTTTGTAGCGGCGTTAGTCTGCATGTTGGCGAGGATCGTGTCGTCATCGATCGCCTCGATCAATCCGGCGCCGAAGGTCGGAGTGGGAATCCTGAATACCAGGTTCTGGTGTGCTGCCGCTCCTAGAAAGTCAGGCTGAGCTAAGAAACACCCTGGTGCATCGTTCCGACCGCTGATCGTGAAGAGATCATGCACTCCGCCATCAGGAGTGCCATCCGGATTGTACTTGAACCGCGCCTCACGAATCGGTCCATCCTTCGTGATGAAGGGCGGAATGGTGTTGTTCGCGCTCTCTTTTTTTGCTACCGCGACTTGTGGGTTGAGGAAAGGACTGGTTCCGCCGACATCCGGCTGCGCGTGACAACCGCTGCAGCTATCCAAGTTGAAACGCGGTCCGAGACCAGGATCCGTGGATGGTATCGTACCTTGGACAGAGTCAGTCTCCTGGAATGTCTGGCGATCTGCACTAAATAATTGCTGTTCAAGCGGAGTCAGTCCCTGAATCATCCCTCCGGCACCAGCCGAGCCAGAGCGAACACCTGGGTCACTCGCCGTGAATCGGCCGATTTGCGACTGAACGTCTTCTGAAAACACACCGGTGATGACTATGAAGAGAGCCAGCACGGGAAGCATAGGAGCGTAGCGTGTGGTGTTCATGCACGGAGTCATAGAGACCTCCTTATAATTTTAGGTTGTCGACGCACTCGACAATTGGATCTCTATGACGAGAGGTGAGCATAAGCCGTGCCCTGTCGGCTCTGACCTGCTCTGATGGTGCTAAACGCTTGCGTATCTGTGACTTGGAAAGATTAGGACAAAAAGCGTCCGCGGCGTGGTTGGAGAAAGCGTCGGCAGCGACCTACAGAATGAACATCAATTCATTAGAACAGGCCTCCGTCCTCAAATAGTGTTCACTGATTATTTTGAAGGTAACGCGCACGCGCTCACGAGTGAGGCAGGGAACCGTTGGACAAGCCGAGAATTAGGTGAGCGAACTGCTTACTCCGAATACTCGAATGTCAGATCGCGGGTCTGAACGAGACGAACCTTTTCGAGTTGACCTCCCGGGATGGAGTTGGTGAGACGATCCCAGACTGCTTTCGCGAGTGATTCGCCGGTAATTTCTTGGGCGCCGAGCACACGTCGTAAATCCTGCCCTTCGAATGCCTCTCCAATCTTTTCCCGAATTAACCGATCGAGCAGACCGATGTCGGTCACCATGCCGGTAATGGGGTCAATCCGTCCGAGGACTGTGACGAAGCAATCCCACGTGTGGCCTTGATTCCCTTTATGGACCGAGGTGAATGAAGAGCGCCTTGTGATGCTGGCGACCTCAAGCCCCCCCGCCGCGGTCACCTCCGCATAGAGATCCTCGTCTTCATACAGGCGAACGGCGTGCAGCCTACCGATGTCTGTCTGCATTTCCAGTTTGGCCCAAAGCACCCTGGCAAGATTCTCTGACGTAGGAATCTGATCTTTAAAATAGGGCATATCGAGGTTCAAATTCTTGTGATCAAACTCCTCGATGATTGACAGCAACACGCGTTTCAGATCGAAGAGATTGATGACCATCCCTGTATGCTGGTCCACCTCACCGGCGACCGTCACCTCTAACATGTAATTGTGACCGTGCGCCGGCGGGTTGTAGCAGGGGCCGAACGCGGCACGGTTTTTGGCTTCGTCCCATTCTGGCTTGATATAGCGGTGCGCCGCGGCAAATTCGATACGTTTGGTCAGCAGAACCGGCGGCATGTTATTTTCCCTCCAAATCGATGAGCCATTCTTGGCGCATTTCCCATGGAACAACTGTCGCTTCGTGATAGGTGGCATGATCGATCGAGAGGGTAACCGGCACTTCTCGCCGTCCGAGTGTCGCTATCAACGCCGCGGACGGTCTGAACCGCACAAAATGTACGGCGCTGATCTTGGTCTCGTGGCTATGGCCGCGTTCGAATTCACCGTAGACACTCTCCTGCCCCGCACGGATTGCAACCTTTTGACCGTGGTCGAGTCCCATAAAGAGGTCCAGCCACCGTTTCACGCTCTCCTGGTCGACGATTTCAATCAACAGGGTCGCACTCAACTCGCCCAGCATCGGGAGCAGCGCATTATAAACGTCCAGTTCATCACGCACTTTGACTGGGTCGATGATCCGCTCGACACGGATCATTTCCTGAATCTGGAACTGAAGCGTGTCTCGGTTTTCAAAGACCAATGTAATGAGTGGCCCCACAGAAATCCGCCTTCGCTTTTTCAATTCGATGATGCGGGACCGAAACTCCTCCCGTTGCCGCTCATAGTCCAAATTGGGAATCAGGTCCTCTTGCGTCAACATCTTCATGACGAAAGTCCATAGGCATCGCGAACGATTTGGATTGGGTGCTGGGTTACCCGTCCACCGGTGTGGACCATAGCCCCGGCCTGGTCAAGCTGGACACCTGCCAAGGGGCAGTCCGATGCGACGAGAGTTGCCGGAGCTTGTTCTATCGCCCGCACCGCCTTCTTCGCAATCGTCATCGACAGGGGGAAAAACTCCCTCTTGGCACTCCAGGACCCATCATGTCCTGAACATTTCTCAATGACGTCAACCTGAGCGCCGGCCGTCTCCATGAGCTCTTTCGATTTGAAGCCGATGTTTTGATCCCGGAGGTGGCACGGGACCTGATATGCAACTCGCCCAGGCGGTTTCTGAAAATCAGTCGCCAAGGCACCCTCTCGTTTTAACCTCATGAGATACTCGCAGATGTCGAACGTCCGCTCAGCCATTTTCCTAACAGCAGCGCCGCCAACGATTTCAGGATACTCCCGCTTCCACATCAAACTGCAGCTGGGAACCGGCACGACGATGTCGTACCCTTGATCAACCCACGGCAGAAAGGACGCAGCGTTGGCCACAGCCGCTCGCTGAATTGCCGCCGTATCACCGATGTCGAAAAACGGCATCCCGCAGCAACGCTGTTCCGGCACAACCACATGGACTCCGTTCTTCTCCAAGACCTGCACAGTCGCCTTTCCCACATCCGTTGCCTGATAATTCACCAGGCAACTTGCAAACAATGCCACCTTCCGTGCCGCTGAGGCTGGCACAGCGGCGCCGTTTCGTCTGTCCCACCAACGGGCGAAGGTTTCCGATGAAAAAGACAGCACGTGCCGATCCCGATGGACCCCGACAAGAAACTGGACCAGCCACCGAATGATCTTCAATTCGAGTGTCCAGTTGACGACGGGTGCGAGGACACTAGCGGCCGTGCCCATCAGATCAGTCTTAATGAGTAAGCGATCACGCCAGCGTACACCCCTCGTTCCGGCGAGATGCTTTTTCCATGCGATCATTAAGCGGGGGAAATCGAGGGCATACTGATGCGGGGGCGTATAGGGACAATGGTTGTAGCAGAGTTTGCAGTAATAACACTCGTCGACAATCCGATGAAGCTCGGCGGGCGCAAGCTTCGCGACATGGCCCTCATAGCGGTCGATCCCGTCGAGGAGCGTGGTGAACGAGGGACAGAGGTTAAAGCACCGGCGGCAGCTGTCGCAGATTTCATAAATACGGAGGGTCTCTTTTTCGAGTCGTGCAGGATCGATCGGATGGATCAGAGTAAGGCCTTTCATATGTCTCCCGCTGAAAGCAATCAGCGGTCAGCTATCAGCCCGAGGGAGGAATAGGCTCCTCATCCCGCTTCGCTGAAAACCGACCGCTGAGCGCTGAGAATTGCGAGCTCTTGTCAGCCTTGCTTCAGGCTGTCCAGTCCCTTCGTGAACCGATTTGCATGAGACCGTTCCGCTTTGGCCAAGGTCTCGAACCATTCTGCCAATTCAGCAAAACCCTCGTCCCGAGCCGTCTTTGCCATACCGGGATACATCTGGGTGTACTCATAGGTTTCGCCCTCAATAGCCGATTTTAAGTTCGCTTCGGTATTCCCGATCGGCACTCCCGTGGCGGGATCACCGACTTCTTTCAAGAAGTCCAGATGGCCGAACGCATGACCGGTCTCGGCTTCCGACGTGTCCCGGAACAACCCTCCAATATCCGGAAAGCCTTCAATATCGGCCCGTCTCGCAAAATACAGATATCGTCGGTTGGCTTGTGATTCACCTGCAAACGCCCCCTTCAGGTTTTCATGACTCTTAGTGCCTTTCAAACTTTTCCCCATTGCGGCCTCCTCCTCGCCTCCAAATCAGAACGTAGACACACCTAGACCCAGCCATCCGGCATATAACATAGGCATCCTCTCTGGATCAACGCCTCTTCAGAAACGCCCTTACTCGATTCATCGGCCTCGCTTCGATCAAGGTCATCTGGTCGCCGCGGGTCCGGGGTCGACGATATCGGGAGGCTCGGGGTACAATTGCCCTAATCGCTCGATCAATGGCTTGGCGGCCGGCGAGCTTTCACGAGTAGGGTCACTGACCGGATGATCCCAGGTCAGAGTGGTGATCCCGGCTCCCGCAAACAATGACCGGATCATCGACACGCAGGCCTCCAAGGTCAGCTCGGTACCCTCACGAAGATCGAGCACCCGTTCCTTCGGACTCGTGGGCGGAGGGTCGGTGCTCATGAGAGCCCAACAGCGATCGAAAACGGCCGCACGTAACTCTGCCGGAATATTCAGCGTATCAAGGTTTGAGGTACAGAGTGCCGAGACAAAGAGCACAAACTGCAAATCCGGCATCCCCGGATTCTGCACATCCAGTGATGGCATGATCGCGTATTATCGATGGGGGGTTGGAGAGAGTCAACGCCAACAGTGGACCTGAGTCTCCTCCTGGCTTCGAAAGAGGAGTGCTTTTGACAATGGTGACGATCACGCTCATGGGGCAATTGCAAACCGCCGATGGGGAGCGGGACCTTGCCTGCGAGGTTCCGTCGCCCATGTCGGTCCGACAAGTGATCCAGCGTCAAGGAGTTCAACTCCGGCACCTGCTTCAACTGATCCGCGAGAAAAAGGTGCTGGTGACGATCAACAAGAAGATCGCCAGTCAGGATTCGCTAGTCCAAGATGGTGACGCGATCCGGCTCGTCGGCCATGACGGGATGGGCGGCAGCGGGCTCGGTCCGTCACTGTCGTAACGAGGGGGAAGACACACGAAGGGCCGGCTCCCTTTCGATGAGAGCCGGCCCTTCGTACTTCATTCGGCAAAGACGAAGCCGGAAGAGGGTGTGAGGCCGTACATCAGCCCCCGGACGGGATCCCGCTTACTTTCTGCCGAGGATCGCGTCCTTCGCCGCCTTTGACACGCGGAACTTGACCACCCGCTTGGCTGGAATCTTGATCGGTTCGCCGGTCTGTGGATTCCGCCCCATGCGAGCCTTCCGATTAGCCAACACGAGCTTGCCGATCCCCGGGACCACGAAGACATTCTTCGCCTCCCGATACGCCAAGGCAGCGAAGTCGTCCAACGCCTGGACCGCTGCTTTCTTGGTCAGCCCAGTCTTCTGGGCCATGTGTTCGGCAATTTGTGACTTGGTCATTGATTTAGCCATGCGAGAACCTCCTTACAGAATTAGTAAAAAAGTGAAATGCAGTGGATCGCCCTTTTGACGTTGCTCTGACTCGTTGATGATTCGTAATCAGGCTGTCGTATCTGCTCACGCGGCGAAAACCTGCGGGAGTCTAGCCAAGCGCTCCCACGCTGTCAACCGGAAAAACAGGCATCTGACGTAGGAAATTGCCTGCATCACGCCCTTGCAGTTTCGAGACCAGGCAGCGTAGAGTAGTCTCATCGTGACCTGATGGAACACCGCGACGGACGGTAAAAATCGACGCTAGCATGGCGAAAGAATTACCCATTCTTCCATCGACAGCCCAACCGGCTGACCCCGCGCAGGCGGATCAATCGACCTATTCTCGCGTGTTTTGCCAGAAAGAGAATTCTCCTCCGCTGCGGCTCTTATTGGAATTTCTCAAGTCACGCGGGCAGACCCCCATTACCCCTGAGAAGTTAGACGAGAGCGCGTTGGACGATTGGGCCTGGCTGCAAATCCCGCTGGGGTATAGTCGAGGACGGAAGCCGATCAACCTGTTCTGTGTACGGGACCGCGGCTCGTTCAAAGACCTGTTCGAACAGGAACAGGGCTATTTCAAGGAAACGCTGTCCATCTTCGACGACGTCGAAGCCGATCTGATGCTTGACTATGTAACCAGGGCCCGTTTCATCATCACGACACAGATGAACAAGACGGATATCACGGACGAGGGCTACGACTTCAACGGCTGGATTCTGCAGTTCTATCAGGAACAGTGTAACGGCGTCGTTCAAGTCGATGGCCAGGGATTCTATTCACCAGGTGGCCAGCTTGTGGTCGATCTGTCCACACCCACCGACTAGCACGGCACAGCCGTGAGCCCGCTCTCCAATTTACCGCGTCAGCCGTCACTATTTCGGCAGACAGATCAGTGGTTTCATCGAGCCCGTGCCTCACTTTTAGGCACCATTCCCTGCCGTAAAGGTTGCTCGCGCTGCTGTATCGGACCATTCCCCATCACCATCCTCGATAGAGAAGAGATTCGCCGTGGCCTGGAGCATCTACCCGCTCCTCAGCGGCAAGACATTGCGCAACGGGCCAGAGAGCAAGTTGCCGCGATGGAAGTCCAATACCCTCGCCTAAAAGACTCCTACTTCCTCGACGAATGGGATGATGCGCTCATTGAGCGGCTCGTGACGGAGTTTGCGGAAACTCCCTGCCCGGCCCTGCAGTCGGACGAGAGCTGCGGCATCTACGAGTCCCGCCCGCTCACGTGTCGAACGATGGGGCTGCCGACTGAAGAACAAGGTCTGGTGCAGGGCGCCTGTGAGATTCAAACGTTTGTCCCAGCCAGACGGCTTTCCTCAGCCATCCGTGAACAGGAACAACTGCTTGCTCGTCAAGAGGCGATCGCATTGGAGCAGCTTCGTCAGCAGCGCCGAATCGAGGGGGAAGAACTTCTCGTGACCTACGGATTCGTGTAGATAAACCTGTGAGTCTCATCTGGGATCTGGGCAGCCACCTAGACACCGCTCAAAACGCTGTGTTAAGGTGAGCCTCCTTGCTTGCGGGAGCGCCTGTAGCTCAGTGGATAGAGCATCAGCCTCCGGAGCTGAGGGCCACAGGTTCAAATCCTGTCAGGCGCGCCACCAGCAAGCAGCAAGGAAGAGAGACCGCACAGAGATCTCCTCGGCGAACACACCTAGGTGGGCCGTTAGCTCAGTTGGTAGAGCAGCTGACTCTTAATCAGCGGGCCGTAGGTTCGACCCCTACACGGCCCACCAAATTTCTTCACCACTTACATTGCACCCGCGAGCACAGCACTGGCCAACTGTGACTGAGTTGTGACTGACAGTCGGTCCACTGCCCACCGCAAACTCTCCGGGCTATGGTGCGCATAGCGCTGCGTCATGATCGGCGATTTGTGCCCCAGTAGCCGCTGGATCGTGTACAAATCCACCCCTTGCTGAGCGAGGCGCGTGGCGAACGTGTGCCGCAAATCGTGGAAATGAAACCCCACGACTCCCGCCTTCTTCAACGCGAGACGAAACGCCCGCCGCACATGTCCGCTCTCCAACGGGGTGAAGACCTTGCTGAAGAACACACGATCCGTCTGTACGGAACGGACCTTCGCCTTGCCCGTCAGGACACCCAGTACCGTCTCATTGAGAGGGATCGTCCGTCGCTCACCATTCTTGGACCGAAACACGGTCACGGTCCGACGAGCGACATCTACTCCACGCCAGGTGAGTTCCAAAATCTCTCCCATGCGCATTCCCGTCCCGAGGGCAACGGTCACCAACTCCCGCAGCCACGATGCACAGTGCTTGGTCAACTCCAGCTCCTCATCCTTCAACAGCCAGCGGTCTCGCTGATTGTGCTCCCGTTCCATCGCGACCCGGCTCACCGGATTGTCTCGGCACCACTCCCACTCCCGGATCGCCAGGTTGAAGGCCTTCTTCATGCACGCGAGCTCCCGATTGAGGCTGGCCGGCTTCAGCCCTTCCCGATAGCGACCTTGCTTGTACTGACTCACCACGCTCGGCGTGATGTCGGCCAACCTGTACGGTCCCAACGCGTCCACGAGGCGCTTGATGAATCCTCGGTAGGTCCGCTGACTGGCCAGCTTGACCACGTGCTCCGCTTCAAACCGTTCCATCATCTCCGCGAAGGTCCGCTCCTTCTCTTCCCTCACCTCAAAAAACGGCCCTCGATGAGACGGGTTCGAACTTTTCCGAGAATGGCTTCTGCCAGGCGACGGTCATGGGTGCCTGTTGACTCCCGAATCCGCTGACCCTGCTGAGTTATGCTGATCCACCAGATCTGTCCACGCTTAAAGAGCCCCATCCCGTTCCTCCTTCCTGATGGAGCCTGCTTTGGATCTGGTCTCCCCGTGAGCCCCATTATGGTCCGCTCCGCGCAGCCGGGCAATGTAGCCCTTCAAATCCCCTATGACTCTGCCACCCACCTGACGCGCCTTCATGCTCGCCATCTTTTTCCGGTTCCCCTCGACCCATGCATCAATGTCTTCTCGAGCGAACCGCACGAGGCCATTCAAACGCACACAGGGAATCTTTCCCTGAGCTACCCACGCATAGAGAGTGGAAGGCTTGATTTGCAGGTGTTGCGCCACATCCTTGATCGTGAGCAGCATTCGTCACAGACCCCATGCGCCGTACAGGCTGCCAGGTATCGCGAGACCCCATCGAGTCGGCGTGCCATGCACGGCCCTAATCCGACCAGGGAGTTGTTCCGCCTCGTCTCGATCTGTACTGTAAGACGAGTGGTGAACGTGGGCTAGGCGCAGTCACTAGGTAAAAATGTCGCGATGCCGAGCATTTTTACCCACGGGAGCCTCTCGATGCCGCAGCGCTGGGACTGCTATCTTCCTGATGTGCCACGTGATGAGCTGAATAACCTGGTCCGCCAATGGCCGGTGGCCGAGCCGTCTGCTCCTGACTGGGTTCACCGGGTGCTTGAAACGGGAGCGCAGTGTCGGTTGGCGTTTGCCTTCATTCTCGATGCGGCAGACCCGCTGCCGTCATTCGGATTTCCCCCTGAGGCCATCATCAGTGAGACCGAGTACAGCGTGCGACGAGGACGCCCACGGACGGCGCGCTGGGCCTTCTGGGCCGCTTATGTGCTCTGCGAAGAACTCAACCTGCAGGGGCACCGTCCTTCGATGAAGGAACTGGCGAAGTTGATCAGCATCTTGTTAGGGCGCGCGACGCCGCCGAGCGAAGTCAGGAAAATCTTGAAGACCCTCCGACGCGAAGCGGCCCAACGGGCCACAGCCTCGGCGCAATGGCTGCTCTCAAATAAACTCCAACAGCATCGTAGTCACAAGGACTTCAGAGTATGGCTCCAAAACCGGTACAGCGAGGGGCTTGAACCTACCACAGAGTTCCCGCCCATCATTGAGCATGGGCAGGTGAGCACGGCGTGGCTGGATACTGTTGGGAAAACCCGGCGGGCGATCCTCACCCGCGTCGGACGATCTGGGCCCTTGGCGGGAGCCAGTCCATTGGTGTGGCTGGCCTCGTCCAGTCGCCTCGTCTCTCGATTTCCCCTCGGAGGCGATCTGGGGATCGGCGGCCGAGTTCACCTCGGGAAAGCATTGGAGGTGCCCACGCCCCATCGGCCCTTCGAAGGAGGAACAACCTCGATCTCATTTCCCCGGCACTGGTTCGAGAATCCGCCCACTGCTGCCGTGTTGTATGCGGTGCCAGCGTATTGGCACCCGTGGTTCGAGTTGTTCTGTGCTAGGCCCAGAACGCTGAGCCCTTCATAGGACTAACACCGCCAGCGTGTGGGTCTCCGGAAGAATTCATCTCAGGAGACATTATTGACAGAGGTGCAAGGCGAGGATGAAGACGACGAAACATGCCACCCTCCTGTTGGTCAAGACACGCGGCGGGGTGCGGGCGCAAGATCTTGTGCGGGAGTTTCGGTATTCCTCCGCCACAGCCCGCTCCTACATGTCCCACCTGGTGCGGCAGGGTTTGCTCCAACGGATGGGAGGGGGCTACGCCTTAACCGACAAAGGGCGAGCCCGGCTTGCGTTCTTTTCGGTGATGGGGTGCGACCACGCCCAGTGTCCCCTGTGTGAGGGGAAGTTGGGCTCGTTCACCTGTCCGCGCTGCGGGTATCGGCTGCCACGAGACAAGGCCCGCCTGCGGCCCGCCCGTGACTTTCTCCTTGTCTGGCGCCCAGCTGGCGTCCATTGCTCCATCTGCTTGAGCCAAATCTTGACCGAGCAGCAGGCCCGAGCCATGGGCGTCACGGAGGAAGTCCCATGAAAGGCTGGAGGATTCAACCGCTCGGCTGGTTTGTGTTGATCCTTCTCGTCACTCTGGCAGTCTACTACCTGGTGGAGCGCTTCCGACACAAGCGCGCAGGTGAAGCGTGAGCTCGGACTGAGCAGCTTCATCATTCCCTCCTTCGTCCCCTCTAAAATTCTCCCGCATCGAACCTTTTCCCGCTGAATTATTTTCCCGGTGCATCATTCTTGAGTCATCCTCTGGAATTGTGCTCCAGTGGTTGGCGTTAAAGTCGGCGAATCCCCAGCGATCGGATCGTTTCCACCTGTTGTGGAGATGGCTAAGCAAGCTTACGCGGATTTACTCGGTCTTACGCAGCGTGCTAGCTTACTCGGCAGGGAGAGCCCTCAACCAAGCTGGGAACGGGGACTGTCTTCTCAGGTTCAAAAACACTGATTTGTTCCTGTGTCAATCCCTCTGGAATTCAAGGAATCCGCACTGCCCAAATTACGTGACCAAAAACAAATGTTTTAGTCAGAGTAAGAACGAAGAACCGGATCACACGATACCATATTTCACCCTCTCAGAGGAGCCAACAATCTCATGAATCACACGATCCCCATCTCAGTGCCGAACGACTCTGGAATTCTGCTCATCAGTCTCCTGACACTCCTGAGCTGTCTGGATTTGAGTGGCTGTGCCACAACCCCGACAGAGCCCCCTCCCCCATCCCCAACACAGAAAGCCTTGGTAGGAAAAACCCAGCAAGAACTCATGAGCTGTGTGGGACTCCAACCTGACGTGAAGGTTGTTGAGGGGGTCACGGAGCTGAAATACTATAAGGAAGCGTCTCAGTTCGAAGAATCTTTCGCCGGCACCAAAAGCAGCATGGCACGCGTGCACCATGGCTGTTGGGCCACCTTGCGTCTCACTAACGACGTGGTCACCGAGGTCCGATATCGATCGGTGCCCAAGGACTATCACGATTACGACCATTGCGACGAAATCTTTGAGAATTGCTTAGGGAAGTGAGTGTGAGCCCACCAAGACACTCCCGCCAAACTGATAGCCCGTGAGGTTCGGAGCATTGACTACCTGGAGACAATTTTCTTCAGGGCATCTCGAACCT